>NZ_AKIX01000078.1:0-105988 GCF_000282075.1 Brevibacillus sp. BC25 | reverse complement strand
CTGGCTGGTGAGCCGCCGCTCTATATAGGCTACGCCTTGATACATCAGGGTAGCGATGACCGCGATAATGGCTAAGCTCATCATGACCAGGGTGAAATTAAATACCTGGAAGCCGTATATGATCAAATACCCCAAGCCTTGCTGGGATACGAGAAATTCTCCGACGATGACGCCCACCCACGAAAGTCCGACATTCACCTTCAGCGTAGCGAGAAGGGTTGGGATGGTTGCTGGCAAGATGACGAGCTTGAAGATTTGCCATTTGCTCCCTCCGAGTGTTTGCACGACTTTGACGTAGTTTTGATTGACTTCCTTGAAGCTGGTGTAGACGTTGATTGTGGTGATGATGACCGAGATTGCGCACCCCATGGCTATGACGGAGAGCAAACCTGGACCAAAGCCGACGATGAAAACCGGACCGAGAGCTACCTTTGGCATACTGTTGGCAATCACCAGATAAGGCTCTAGTACGCGGGAGAGAAAAGGGGACCACCAAATGATCGTTGCCATGACTGTTCCCAAAATCGTTCCTAAGAGAAAGCCGATGATTGTTTCCCATACGGTCAAGCCGACATGCGGGAGAAGACTGCCATCTTGCAGCTGCAACCAAAATTGAGCCCAAATCTTGGAGGGATAGCTGAAGATGAGCGCATTAATGGTGTTGGTTCGAGCCAAGAGCTCCCATAAGCCGAGAAAAACGAGAAAGAGGAACAGTTGTGTGGAAAAGACGGAAAAGCTCATACGCTTTTCTAACTGTAAGTAGCGACGATGGACGGATTCAATTTCCTTTGGCTGCATCAGACACTACCTCCATCTCTTTCCACACGCGATGGAACAAGTCTTGGAATCCATCATGATTTCTCGCGTCGAATGGCAGAGCATCCCGGATCGGGCTGGGTACGACAATCTGGCTGTTGATGCGTCCCGGGTTGCGTGAAAAGATATAAACGCGATCGCCCATCGCGATCGATTCGGAGAGATCATGTGTCACAAGGACTGCCGTTTTCTTATGCCGACGCAGTGTTGAAAAGATCAAGTCTTCGAGCTTAAGTTTGGTCTGGTAGTCCAATGCCGAAAATGGTTCGTCAAGTAACAGCACATCAGGTTGACAGGCGAGTGTACGGACGAGTGCAACCCGTTGCCGCATGCCGCCTGACAGCTGCAGGGGAGAGGATTTGCGCACATCAGACAGTTCCATCTCATCCAGCAGATGCAGGGCGTACTCCTCTGTTTCCTTGGAACGGATGCCTTGGATATCGAGTCCGAGAAACACGTTTTCTTCGATGGAGCGCCAGTTGAACAAATAATCTTGCTGAAGCATGTAGCCAACTTGCCTAGACGTTCCGTTGACCTCTCTTCCGTCGATCCACACCTTGCCTGCTGTCGGCTTCTCAAGCCCTGCAATGAGTGAGAGCAGCGTCGTCTTTCCACAACCGCTGGGACCAACCAGACAAATGAATTCGCCTTCCTCCACGCGCAGGTTAATGTCTTGGACCGCCATGAACGCCCTGGTCGTGGATAAATAAAGATGGGTCACGTGGCCGAGTTCTATTTTTGCCGGCGTAGAAGAAATCTGCTTCATGACGGCCTATTTCCCTTCCTTGGATTGGGTAGCAAAAGTGGTGTTTACCAGCTTGGTGTAATCAGCGCGTTGCTTTAATTCGCCAGCGGAATCCATAATATCTTGTAACTGGTTCCATTCTTTTTCGTCCAGAATGGGATCTGTCGCATAGGACCCCTGTTCAAGGTAACGCTGTACTGCGGTTTCCAGAATCTTTGGATCGATTTGCTCGAAGTATTTGCCTATCACATCAGCCGTTTCTTTTGCACTGTGGCTGGCAACCCACTGTTGCCCTTTGTAGACCGCATTGGTAAACTTTTGAATAGCTGCTGCGTTGCTGTCGATATAGCTTTGTTTTGTCATGAAGACGGTGTAAGGAACGGTTCCGCTCTCTTTGCCAAAAGAGGCGACGACATGGCCGATTCCTTCCTGTTCAAAGCGGGAGGCTTCCGGTTCAAACAGCTGTACATACGCTCCGGTACCAGATGCGAAGGAAGACGCAATATTTTTGAATTCGATATTCTGAATGAGTTCCAGGTCGCCTTGCGGATTGATATTGTGCTTTTTGAGTACATACTCTCCGACCATTTGCGGCATGCCGCCTTTACGTTGACCCAAGAAGACACTGTCCTTTAGCTTGTCGAAAGTAAAGTCATCCATTTTGTTGCGGGAGACGAGGAAGGTACCGTCCGTCTGTGTGAGCTGCGCAAAGTTGACAACTGGATCGGCAGCTCCTTGCTGAGAGACGTAGATGCTGGTCTCGGAGCCGACGAGAGCGACCTCGATGCCGCCAGATAACAGAGCCGACATCACTTTATCTCCGCCGGGTATGGTTGAGAGCTCCACTTCCAAACCTTCTTCCTTGAAAAAACCTTTTTCAAGTGCGACATATTGCGGGGCGTAAAACAAAGAACGTGTCACTTCACCAATTCTTATTTTTTCAGGAGTGCTAGAGCAGCCAGTCAAGACGGCCGTCATAACGAGAAATGCGGCCAGCCCCAGCGCCAAAAATCGTTTCATGATTAGGAGTCCCTCCTTGCTAGGCTTTGTATGTTGTAGGCTATGCGCCCAGACAAAAAAGGGTGAATGCCTAGAGATAGAGACAGGCACATGATGAGGGAAGGCCACAAAGGAGATGGACATAGCGTGATCGTTACATTTTTAGGCACCGGATCAGGTGCACCCACTACACGAAGAAACGTGAGTGGGATCGGCTTGCGATTTTTACAGGCAGGCAAGTGGTGGTTGTTTGACTGCGGAGAGGGGACTCAGCATCAGCTACTACGAGCCCCGATGAAAATTAGTCAATTGGATAAAATCTTTATCACCCATCTGCATGGGGATCATCTGTACGGTCTGATCGGGCTGCTTGCGAGCCGGTCTTTGCGCAATACCGAACCGACTCCGTTAGAGCTGTATGGACCACCGGGGCTCGACCAATATTTTCGAGCTATCATGGAGGCAAGTCCAGTTCATTTGCAATATCCTTTAGAAATAAAAATCGTCAGCGAGGGCGTAATCTACGAGGACGAAGAGATCGTGGTGAGCTGTCGATTGGCGAAACATCGTGTGCCTTCGTTTGCTTATGCCGTGATGGAAAAGGAAAAGACAGGAGCATTTCAAGTAGAACTGGCAAAGCAGGCAGGAGTGCTGTCAGGGCCGTTATTTGGAGCCTTGAAGAGAGGAGAACAGGTCACACTCGAGGATGGTCGAGTGCTGGACGGGAAGGACTTCGTTGGAGAGCCGCAGCCAGGACGCAAAATCGTCTTCAGTGGAGATACGGAGCCGAGCCAAGCGGTTATGGAGCTGGCAGAAGGGGCAGATTTGCTCGTCCACGAAGCGACCTACGCCCACCATGACAAGGAGCTGGCGACCAGAAGCGGGCATTCCACAGCACGCGAGGCTGCTCAAATTGCCAAAGACGCGGGCGTGAAAGAACTGTGTCTGACTCACTTTAGTCCACGTTATGAAGATGAAGACGGAGATTTTTCGATGGAGGATCTATTGGCAGAAGCGCAGCAAATTTTTCCGGCGACCCAATTGGCTGATGATCTTGGCAGCATTTCTGTAAAGCGAGAGAGAAACGATGGGAGAAAGCCATAATCCCTGCTATAATGAATGATCACGATGGAGGAGGTGGGGGAGCATGAAGCGGATTACTTTTTCTACACCAGAAGAACTTATTCAACATTGCCAGTCGGAAGAAGTCAGCCTCGTCGTCGAATACCGAGATGATGTGAACAAGCACCGCCAGGTCACTTTGACGGGAGAGCAGCTTGTAGAGGCACAGAACTACCTGAACTTCTCCAAATCCGAAGCGTATTACCGGAAGGACGGGCTTTTTTACGAAGTCATTGCAGGCTGGAAGTAAACCACATCGTCAGGAGATGAGAGAGACGTGTCTGGCAGAGGGTTCAACAGGTCGATCGCAGTTCGCTACATGATGTTTGTACTGGGCTTGTTCGTTGGTGCATTCGGTACAGTACTGGCCATTAAAGCAAACCTCGGCGTAGCACCTTGGGAAACCTTTCACATCGGCCTGCAAAAAACATTTGGATTAACGATTGGCCTATGGTCTCAGATCGTAGGAGTCGTTGTCATTTTCGCCACTTATTTGGTGGCAAAAATAAAGCCTAATTTTGGAATGTTCTTAAATATGATTTGCTTTGGCGTATTTCTCGATCTTATCTTATGGTTAGATTTTATTCCTGAGCTGCAATCTATTTGGGCGAGGCTCTTGATGTTTCTCGCAGGTGTCGTTGTTTTGGCTGTCGGGATCGGGATGTATTTATCTCCTTCTCTTGGGGCAGGACCGCGAGACAGCTTCATGCTGGCGATGAACGAGCGTCTTGGCTGGAGTATCCAGCGAGTCCGACTCATCATAGAAGTAACCGTACTGCTTGCAGGTGCTGCTTTGGGTGGACCTGTGTCAATCGGCACGATACTGATAGCGCTGTTAACGGGACCGATGATTCAACGTACGATTCCGTTTTGGCGTCAAGTCATGAAAAAGCAGTATGGATTGCCAGAGCCAGTTGAAAGACAAGCGAGCTAATCTCCTTTCCATTTGCCAGTAACTGTGTAAAAAACCAGGAAAAACAGTCTTGTATAGGCGATGGTCCAATCATCTTTGAGCATTCGCACATACAGTATGACTAGTTGCTGGCAAAGGAGGGAAAGCGAATGAGTCTGTTCAACGGAGGATTTGACGACTTTGCTTTAATACTGGTGTTGTTCGTATTGCTCGTTATCGTTGCTTGCTCTTGCGACTAACGAAAACACTGGGTATTAGCTTCACCAGGAGGGAGAGCGATTTTTCGCTCTCTCTTTTGTTTTGCAAAAAAAGGCCTCGCCAACCAAAGAGGGGCGAAGCCAAATGGAGACATATCTTATCCGAGGCGATCATGCACTTGCTTTTTTACACTGGACATTTGCTGGTCGGATAAGTTGACACCGACCGCCTTGCTGACTTTTTTAATCAGCTCGCTTAATTTCTTGTCATCCTTCAAGTCTTTCATGGAGAAGTTTTTTGCCAACGATCGCACATCGCCCATCGTCCATTTTTTCTTGCTTTTTTTGTTGATGGATTTCAGTATGTCACGTGGACTGCCCTTCGCTTTGAGCTTGACTTTTGCCTTTGCTTTTCCTTTTGCTTTCGCCATGATGCATCGCTCCTTTCAAAGGAATACGCCTGCCATATGCAGTTATATGGAAAAGCAAGGGAGTTCGCTTGGACAGATTCACGCCACTATTCGCCTATTTTGCTCAACGTTGTGCAATGGCCCAAACCCATAGGGGGAGCCGTGACATAGGATGAGTCAGAACGACGCATGACAGGAGGCTAGTGGGTTGAAAATTGTCAGCTTTCATCGGGATACGCCGTTTACCGAGATACTGTCAGATTTGAAAACCAAGGTTCTGACCAAAACCGAGAGACTTCCATGGCGATGCTATGATGACCTTTCTTGCTTGTGTGTCAAACAAAAGATTTTTGAGCAGCATGAAGAGCTTTTTCGAAGGTATAAAGCTATGGTGGAAGAGAACATTACCGTAAGCGTCCATGCGCAAGGGGAGGATGAAAT
Source organism: Brevibacillus sp. BC25 (assembly GCF_000282075.1). Classification (NCBI taxonomy): domain Bacteria; kingdom Bacillati; phylum Bacillota; class Bacilli; order Caryophanales; family Paenibacillaceae; genus Brevibacillus; species Brevibacillus sp. BC25. The sequence goes on along the minus strand of NZ_AKIX01000078.1, from coordinate 100,345 downwards.
CCCGTGGGGCGTGCGATATGTGGGTGCACAGAGATTGTGGCGAAAGGGGCGTGGAGCAGGCGTCAAGGTCGCCGTCATCGATACGGGAATCTCCCGCGAACATTTTGATTTGAAGGATCAAATAAAGGGTGGCGTCCAGCTAGTACGCGGCAAACAAAATGGACACGGTACGCATGTCGCAGGGATCATCGTAGCTGAGATGAACCAAAGAGGAATTGTCGGAGTTTCTCCAGAGGCCCATTTGTATGACGTCCGTGCTTTTGATTATGGGGGTCAATCATCTTTGTCAACTATTTTGCAGGCCCTGCAATGGTCGATTGCCAATAAGATGGATGTTATCAACATGAGCTTTGGCATGCCCCAATATAGCGAAGCAATGGCAAGAGCAGTTAATCGGGCCCATCAGCAAGGAATCGTGCTCGTAGCTTCTGCAGGCAACGGAGGGGGAGAAGCGGAGTATCCAGCGCGGTACGATGGTGTCTTAGGGGTTAGTGCGATTGATCAAACGGGAAAATTGGCATCGTTCAGTGCGAGAGGCAAGGGCGTAAATATGAAGGCACCCGGGGTTGATATTTTATCTACGTGGCCGGGGAATCAGTTTAAAAAGCTGAATGGCACTTCGATGGCTGCCCCGCATGTAGCAGGGCTGAAGGCGTTAGAAATTGGTCGCAAGCGAAAAAAAGCATAACGTTCCTACAAAAAAACAGCTCCGAGGCTAAAAATGAAGCCAAGGAGCTGTTGCTTTTTATAAACGAATTATTGATGGATTTTGGTGTCATGGTCTTGCTGGACACGGAACCATATATTAAGATCATTAATAACACTGGCCAATTCGTGGATCTCGCTGTTCAATTCGCAAGATCTTACGAAATTTTCTTCTTCGGACATTTGTTTGGTTTTCTCAATGATGACTTTCTCTACCCGGTGTATTTGATCCGGAATGGCTGCGCGGATTTCTTCCCATTCCAGCAACATGTCTGCTCTTTCTACTTTCGAATAATCTTCCCATTCCAGATGCAGCACGGGAAGTCGTATACCTAGCCGTTCATCATGGATAAATTGATAGCGCAAAGGTGAACTCACTCCTCTCCACCTCCATCATACCAAAAATGAATCGGTACGGGGAGAGAAATACACATCAAAGGAGCAATCATGTCAAAAGGACGTGTTCTTATCGATGCGGATGCCTGTCCGCGCCAGGCTCTCATAACTGCCCAAGCATTGTGCAAGGAGCTTGACTGGATCTGTTTGACCTTCGCTAGCTATAATCATCAAATCGGCAACGCAAATCATGTAACGGTAGATGCCGGCCCACAAGCAGTAGATATGAAGCTGGCAAACGAAACGAGTTCAGGGGATGTCGTGGTGACACAGGATATTGGTCTGGCAGCGCTCATTCTTGGGAAGAGAGCCCATGCCCTGACACCACACGGGATGGTTTTTGACCCAGAACGGATTACGTTTCATTTGGAAGAACGAAATGAAAAAGCGAGATATCGGCGCGGGGGAGGTCGTACGAAGGGGCCTGCTGCTCGCACGCGTGAAGACGATCAGCGATTTGCTGAGTCCTTGCGCTTTTTGATGGAAAGAGGAGATCAACAATGAATCAGACAATGAGAAAAAATGAATATGTACGCGGAGCTCTTTGGTTTGCGGTACTTGCCACAATCATGTTTGCCCTCTACTTAGCAGGGAAAGTGGCAGGTATGGATCAAGCTGCCATCGCATTTGCGGAGTCGATTCGCTCGGATGCAGGGACTGCTTTTTTTCGATTGGTAACCAATCTTGGCGGAGGCCTGTTCCTTGTACCTGTAGCGGTGATCATGTTTGTTGTCCTATACATAAAGAAATATCGTGTGGAGGCAATGTTTGTTCTCATTTCCCTCGGTGCCAGTGAAGTAGCGAATGAGCTTTTAAAGCGGTTCTTTGAGAGACCTAGACCGAGTGGCGTCAATCTGATTGAGTTGCCGGATTCCTTTTCGTTTCCGAGTGGTCATGCGATGATTGGACCAGCCTTTTATTGCATGGTTGCGTTTTGGATTGCCCAATGGTTTGCGGAGAAAAGATGGTCGTCGCTCGTACAGCCTGCGGTTTTTATTTTCGTAGCATTGCTCGCGTTCAGCCGTGTGTACTTGGGTGTTCATTATTTAAGTGATGTGCTTACCGGCTTTTTCCTGTCGATGTGCTGGTATTTTCTCCTTCGTCTTGGCTATGAAGAATGGATGGGGAGACGAAGCACGGTCGTCGACCCCATACCGCATTCCAGGTAATCAGCAAGCTAGGTGGAATATCCTAATTCACTCATTAAACTCAGCCATTTTTCTACGCTGGGTTTATTTTTTTTGTCCTTAGGCAAGACGATGTACGCCGAGCGTTTGGGAGGCTTATTGCCTGTTATGATCAGTTCCTTCAAGGTACCCGCCGCAAGCTCCGCTTTGACGGTAGAGCGCGTCAACAAGCTCACGCCGAGACCTTCTTTGATCAGATCGATGGCGAGCTCCGCTTTGTCTACTGTCAGCTTGGGTACGTAATTACGCGGCAGGGTCTGTCTAATCCACTCGTTAAAAGGAGGGCCCCAATTCATGTACAGCAGCGGCAGATTGCGCAGCTCGCGCGAATCGACGTGTGTAGATGTGGCAATGGGGCTCTCAGGACAGCAAACCAAGACAATTTCATCATCCCACGTTGGAATAACGTCAAAGTTGGGCAAGGATGGGGGGACGTACACGATTCCGATTTGAATCACGTTGTCCAGCAAATACTGGATGACATCGGACGAGTGCCCTGTCTTTGTGCTGATTGCAATTTGTGGATACCGATAGTGGTACTCTTTCAAGATCGGCTCGAGGGTGGAAGTCCAGATCGCGTTTAAGCTGCCGATCGATAAATAGTCTTCATAGGGCTGGAGTGAAGCGACTTCATTCAGGGCTTCATGGGACAGTTTGAGGATTCTCTCTGCATACGGTAAAAGGGTTAAGCCTGCTTGAGTAATCTCCACACTTCTTTTATCACGAATGAAAAGAGGTTTGCCAACTTTTTCTTCCAGTTGCTTGATTCGCATTGTCACCGTAGACTGGACTAAGTGGAGCATTTCCGCAGCCTTGGTGAAATTTTTCGTTTGGGCCAATGTGTAGAAAGCGCGTAATTGTTCGAAGTCCATACAGTTGGAATCCCTCTTATCTAAATATTTGATTACCATATACAAAAATGTTCGTTTCCCAAATTATACCCTGTTCGCTAAGCTGGGGATATCCTTATTTCATGCGGGCTATCGGGAGAGTGAGGGGTATTGGGATGAAGTGGGAATGGTGGCGAGAAACGCCCTTTTCAGTGAAGCTCTTGTTAAGCACATCTTTTATGATGAATATGGGTTTTTATGCATTAATCCCGTATCTCACTTTGTATTTGACGGGTAGCATCGGCTGGACACTTGCGATGGCAGGGATAGTCCTGAGTGTTAGACAGTTCTCTCAGCAAGGTCTTGCTTTTTTAGGCGGTGTGATCGCGGATGCCTTCGGATACAAAGGGGCGATGTTCCTCGGATTGGGCGTACGTGCTGTTGGTTTTGCGATGTTCGCTTTTTGTACCGAGACGTGGCACTTTTTTGTTGCCGCGATTCTTTCCGGATTGGGTGGGGCGCTGTTTGAGCCTGCTTGCTCTGCTGCCTATGCGATTATTACACCAGAGGCCATCCGAAAAGAAGTATTCTCCCTTCGCAATGTGCTAGGTAATATTGCGGTTGTCGGTTCCCAAATCGTGGGGACAGCACTCTCGGCTATTGATTTTACGTACATTTCGTTGTTTGCAGGGGCCGTCTTCGGAGTGAATACAATCGTGATTTTCTTTTTATTCCCACCGATTCGCGCCACGAATACACGGCATAGTATATGGGAAAGTATGTCCACAGTAGTGAAGGACAAGCTGTTTGTACGATATACCTTTATTTTGATGGGGTATTATTATTTGAATATGCAGGTGTTTTTAACGATTCCGCTGTTTGTTGAAAATGTTACGCATAGCAAGGTGAATGTAGGGATCGTGCTTTCTGCGCTCTCGCTGTTTGTGATCTTATTTCAAATGAAAGTGACACAATTGCTGGAGAGTTATCAGCAAAGGCTTACCTTGATTGGCATCGGGACGTTGTTTATGAGTGTGGGACTATTTTTGTTCACGTTTGCCGATTCATTGTGGCTCATTCTCTTGGATGTGTTCCTTTTTGCACTGGGTACCATGATTGCTGTTCCGAATCTGGTGGATGTCGTTCCTCGTTTTGCTCCCAAGGACTTGGTGGGCGCCTATTATGGCTTCAACGGGTATTCGATTGCCATCGGGGGTTCGTTCGGACAAATAGCAGGAGGATGGGTGTACGATGTAGGGCTGCGCTTGCAAACGCCGTGGCTGCCGTGGACCATTTGCTTGGTCATAGGGTTTTGGGTGGCTTGGATGCTGCATCGCATGGAACAACAAACCGGACAAATCGGGAATGATCTAAAGAAAATAGCTCGATCATAAATATTTTTGGGTGAAATGAAACATTTTCCATCGTTCAAACGTATATAACGATAGAGATGATTGGCGCAAGAAAGTGAGGGAATTTTTATGGAAGATATGAAAAAGCTGAAGCGCATGTTGCTGGTAACGAGTTCCCTTGGATTTGCAGTTTTTGCCATGGTAGTCGTTACGGAAATTGTCCGAATCTCATTGTAGTATTGCCAAGCCTATCGCATCGCATATAAAACATGAAAAGCTTGCAATCCCTTCTTGAAGAGGGGGTAGCAAGCTTTTCTTTTTGAATTACGCTTCGAGTTTCTTTTTAAAATGGAATTGATACACGCATATCGCAATGATCATGAACGGAACTCCGCAATACAAGGCGATGCGCTGTTCTGGATCGAATGCCAAACTCACGAGAACGAGCAAGTTCAAGATCAAGGAAATCAAAGGCAGTATAGGGTACAAAGGTGTACGGAACTTCAGATCCTCCAACTTGCCTCCATTTTTCAGGTAATGGCGACGGAAAGCGAGCTGCGAAGCGGAGATGGAGATCCAACCCACCTGTGCGCCGAGACCAGCGATTGACAACAGTACCATGAACACCGTATCTTCTGCAAAAATACCGGACAGAAGAGACAAGAGAGCGATTGCAAACGTAATCAACAAAGCGTTCATCGGAATCCCTTTTCCATTTACGGCTCCAAGCTTTTTCGAAGCCATTCCTTCTTTGGATAGGGAGTAAAGCATACGAGTTGCTGCGTACAAACCAGAGTTGGCCACAGACAGAAGTGCTGTCAAGACAACGAAGTTCATGATGTCAGCCGCATAAGGAATCCCAATACTGTCAAATACCATGACAAACGGACTTTCAATCACACCCGCCTGTTGGTGTGGAATCATCCCTGCCACGATGGCAATCGCCAGAATGAAGAAAACGAGTGTACGCCAAACCGTCGTACGAATGGCCTTCGGAATCGTCTCTTCTGGATTCTCACTTTCTCCAGCCGCAATCCCGATGAGCTCAGTACCTTGGAAGGAAAAGTTCACGGTGATCATCGTCATCAGCAAGCCTGTGATTCCAAAGGGGAGAAGCGGGCTTTCTGTAAAGTTGGTGAGCATTGGCGCAGGCTGACCGTTTTTCAGGTCGATGAAGCCAAACATCGCGGCTCCACCCAAGATGATGAACAAGATGATAGCGCTTACTTTAATGCTGGAAAACCAGAACTCAGATTCACCGAACGCTCGAGCAGATAAAGCATTTAATAAGAAGAGCACTACACCAAAGATCGCGCACCACATCCAAACAGGTGAGTCAGGGAACCAACGTTGCATCAGCAATCCTGATGACAACAACTCTAAAGCAACGGTCACGGCCCAACCAAGCCAGTATAACCAGCCTACACCAAACCCAAGTGCTGGGCTAACAAAGCGGGTCATATATGTTTGGAACGAACCGGCCACTGGCATGGCAACTGTCAGCTCGCCCAGACATAGCATAGTCAGGTACATGATAAAGCCGCCGACTAAATAGGAGAGAATGGCACCAACTGGTCCTGCCTGACTAATTGTATAACCTGATCCGAGGAATAACCCGGTTCCGATTACGCCGCCAAGAGAAATCATAAAGAGGTGTCTGCTGTTCATCGTGCGTTTCAATTGATTGTGCTGTTCCATGTTGCTTGTGGACATATAACCCTCTCCTTCACGCGAGTATGTTAAATGGATGTATGCGTTTTCAGGCGCGATAGCGATATATGCTCTGCAAGAATGATACCAAACGAAATACTTTATGAAAATATTATTTTTGAGGTATATACTGCCAAAAAGCGCAAAATCATTCGGCAGTTGATGCAAAATAATTAAAAAAACGCCAAATCTCTTGGCGTTTATTAAAAATGATAAGGTAAAAACTGGACTGATTAAATAGCATCTAATAAGATTATCATGCAAGCTTTTGGAGGCCACGATGAACCGTCAAAGCTGGTGAGAAGAAAAAGCGCAGGGCTCGTAAGACCTTGACAATGCCTACCCAGTCGGAACTTCAAAAAGGGGACCACGCTCGTCTAACACTTCTTCCTCGAGAAACTTCCGCCCGTAGGGTGGCTTTGGATCGACGGGCCCCTTTTTGAAGTGGAGACGAGCAGTGAATCACCCTTGCAGGTGTTGTCAGAGTTGAAGAGAACTGTGCTTTTTCTTCTCCTCCACTATGTTGACTCAAACCAGAATGCTATTAAAAGGTACTCTTTATCCTTTAATCCCCAGCTTACGCAAGCGATATTGCAAGCTCTGACGACTGATTTGCAATTCCTTGGCTGCTCGTGAAATATTTCCGTTATAGCGTTCCACAACATGGTGAATATATGCTGTTTCAAATTCTTGCATGGTTTCCTTCAACGGTTTTCCTTCGTCCACAAAAGGCAATGTGTGAGGGGAGGGTTGCTCGATCTTTACAGAAGCGGCGGCTGGTGTACGACGCAAAAAGTGCAAGGGCAAGTGTTCATAGCGGATGCTTGATTCGTCAATCATCAGATTCATGGCCCCTTCTATCAAGTGTTGAAGTTCACGCACATTGCCAGGCCAGTCATGCTGGATAAAAAATTGCAGAACCTCGTCACTGATACCTCTGACTTCCATTTGGAACAGCTCATTGTATTTCTCGATAAAATGGCTGACCAGCATCGGAATATCTTCCTTGCGTTCCCGAAGCGGGGGGAGAAATAACGTGACGACGCCGAGTCGATAGTACAGGTCTTTTCGCAAATGTGAATTGGCGATTGCTTCAACAGGATCTTCATTGATAGCGGCGATGATTCGTACATCGATCGACCGATCCTTTGTGTCACCAATTCGTCTAATCGACTTCTCTTGCAGAGCACGCAACAATTTTGCCTGGAGTGGCATACTAAGCGAGTTGATTTCGTCGAGAAAAAGTGTTCCGCCTTCCGCTTGCTCAAACAATCCAGGTCGCTCTACTGCGCCAGTAAATGCTCCGCGAGCAGTTCCAAACAAAAGCCCTTCGATCAGGCTATCCGGAAGCGCAGCGCAGTTTTGTGAAATAAGGGGACCAGAAGCACGCAGACTGGCATTATGAATGCTTTGCACGAACAGCTCTTTCCCGGCACCAGTTTCACCGACTACCAATACGGATGAGGAGGTGCGTGCTGCGCGTTTGGCATTCTCTATGACATCGAGAATAGGACCGCTTCTCCCGATAATGTGCTCGAATGTGTAGCGTGACCCGTTTTTTTGCAGCAGGTTTTCTCTGATCAATCGTTCCATTTTGGTAACATCATTTGCGATTTCCATTGCGCCGATGACCTTGCCATTTTCAATGATGGGGAACGTATTGTTAATGGTTGAAATTTCTTTTTGCTTGTCATTGAAATACGTTTGGCGTGTATTGCGAATGCTATTTCCGGTACGCAAGCATGTGAGCAAGGTACTTTCCTGTCCAGAGGGGAACTGAAAAACCTCTGCCAAAGGTTTGTGCAAAACGTTTTGTCTGGTCATCGATTCCAGCTCGGTCATTTTGGTATTGTAGACAATCGTTGTCCCGTCCGAATCGATGACATGTACACCTTCATTCATTCTGTCCAAAATATGTTCATAAATGCGCAAGAGAGTGTCAGCTGAAGAATTATGCGTAGAAGACGACACCGTGGTCACCAGCCTTTCCTTATGAAGGTATCATAGCATAAAGGGAATGAGTGCAAAAACATTATGCACTGCAAAAGAATATGAATGCGAGATGCAAAATTTTTTTGCTCGTCTGATCGGATTGGATCGACTTTGCGGGGTTTTCCTATTTGGCATCGTTCTTGCTAGATAATTTTAGCAAGTGATCTTGAAGGAGGCTAACGACATGAGTAAAACAAACGTGGTTATTGAACAAACAGAAAAATTTGGTGCGCACAACTATCATCCACTACCGATCGTTATTTCCAAAGCAGAAGGCGTATGGGTACACGATCCGGAAGGCAATAAATATCTGGATATGCTGAGTGCATATTCTGCGCTGAACCAAGGGCATCGTCATCCACGTATCATCCAAGCTCTGAAAGATCAAGCAGATAAAGTAACGCTCACTTCCCGAGCTTTTTACAATGACCAACTGGGTGAATTTTACGAAAAGCTCTCTGCCGTGACAGGAAAAGAAATGATCCTGCCAATGAACACTGGTGCAGAAGCAGTAGAGACAGCACTCAAAGCGGTTCGTCGCTGGGCTTATGATGTGAAAAAAGTACCAGAGAACCAAGCAGAAATCATCGTATGTGAAGGCAACTTCCATGGTCGTACTGTCACAGTAACTTCCTTCTCTTCCGCAGAAGAGTACAGACGTGGCTTCGGACCATTCACACCTGGCTTCAAAATCATTCCTTATGGCGATATCGAAGCGCTTAAGCAAGCGATTACACCGAATACAGCAGCATTCATGCTGGAGCCGATCCAAGGGGAAGCAGGCATCATCATTCCGCAAGAGGGCTACTTGAAGCAAGCACAAGAGGTATGTAAAGCAAATAATGTACTCTTGGTCAGCGATGAGATTCAAACGGGCTTCGGTCGCACAGGTAAAATGTTTGCCAGCGATTGGGAAGATGTAGTACCAGACATGTACGTCATGGGGAAAGCTCTTGGCGGTGGCGTGTTCCCAATTTCCGCAGTAGCAGCAGATAAAGAAATCTTGAGCGTGTTTGAGCCAGGCTCCCACGGTTCTACCTTTGGCGGAAATCCACTCGGATGTGCAGTTGCTGTTGCAGCTATGGATGTATTGGCTGACGAAGGTCTTGTACAGCGCTCCCTGGAAATGGGCGCATACTTCATGGAGAAATTGAAAGAAATCAACAACCCGATCATCAAGGAAATTCGCGGTCGTGGTCTGTTCATTGGTTTGGAGCTGACAACAGCGGCTCGTCCATATTGCGAAAAACTAAAAGAACTGGGACTCCTGTGCAAAGAAACACATGAGACAACCATTCGCTTTGCACCGCCACTCGTCATCAGCAAAGAAGATCTGGATTGGGCAATTGATCGCATCAAGCAAGTTCTGCACGTAACAGAAGCTGCAAACGCATAATAGCAACGAAAAAAGCCATCCTGTACAGGATGGCTTTTTTTCTGGAGGGGTCATTATGACAGAATAGTCACATCATTCGTTCGACAATTTTCGACTGACTGTGGATAAATGGAAGAAAACATCCACAAAGGAAATGCTTGGATAATTATAAGTTACACACAATTTGCCCACATGTTACCAACAAGATGTCCACACTGCTTGTGGATATCCGAACGATTGTTCGATACAAATGCTTCTGTTACAATGGGCTCATATTAAAGATGGAGGTGAGCAAAGGTGAAATACTTAAGTGACCAAATGTTGATAGAAGTATATCATCGAGCTGTCGACCTTCAACTAGATGCAGCGTTTATCGAATTGCTTCGCGAAGAACTACAGCATCGGAATATCCGTATCACGCAGTTCAGCGCCTAAGAGCAAAATCATCACACATACGTAACATATGGCAAAAGCCATCCTCTTTTTTCGAAGGAGGATGGCTTTTGTTATCTTACGCTTACTCGGTAATAAACTCCAAAGCGGTAATTCCTTTGATCGGTGCTTCATTTGCCAGCAACACTTCCGGCAAATATAAGTACACAGGACCATCTTCTTTAATAGGCTTGCCGTCTTTGGAGAATTGTAGGATGGCTCTTCTTGCCTCAGCAAGTGGAAGAATGATCGCTTCGTGATCCTCGCGGTGAAGACGCACATGAGTCACCTCTGGTAGTGGCTCAGCATTTGTAATGAAAGGATCAAGACGGATTCCGTACTCGCCTTCGAGTACTTTACGTTCTTCGGCTAAGCTTTTTCGTTCGGAAGGAAGCGTAGCCCCCTCGCGCAATTCCTTATCCCATTGCGTCCCCGTGCCAGCCAAATACTTTGCTTGTGTTGCCAGCGAGCTATCATCTTCGCCCGAGTATGTTTTCAGATCGAATTTGCGTTCATCAAAAACCCAAACGGTTGGATCCAATGTAATGGGGAAAGCAATAGCCCCTTTGAACACGATAACATCAGACATACGTCATTCCTCCGTGATCATTCGTAGTCAATCTCTATATTACTATAGACTCGCAAATGACAGCAATTATCCAAAAAGCGAAAATTTCATAAAATAGTCTAAAAATTATTGACATGCATTTTATAGATTATATAATCATATTAGAAAGTTATTATGTGAGAGTGAACTTTGCCTGTGATAATTGAGTTCCTACTAAAAAGTTGGAGTCAGATAAAAGGCATTGTGTACAAGCCTTTCGATTCTTGTAAAGGCTTTCACGAGAAAAGAGAAGCTCACTTCGTCTTTCTCCCGCTGAACCATCAACGGCGATGAGCGCTAGAGAAGGAAGACCACATCATTCATCCCGAGGATGGTAGCAAAGCCGCAGAAACATTCAGGGAATTCAAACGACTTAGGGGGCGAAACTATGGCGAAAGGCACGAATGTGCAAGCAGATCTGATGAAGCAAAAAGGTATCCTAAAATGGATTGAAACGGTAGGGAATAAGCTCCCGCATCCATTTGTATTGTTCATTATTTTGTGTGGTGTATTGATGATAGTCTCAGCAATCCTTGCAGCCATGGACTTTTCGGTTATGCATCCTGCTAAAGGCGAAGAGGTTGCCGTTAAGAGTTTGCTTAGCGTCGAAGGTGTTCATTGGATTTTAACGAGCATGCTGAAAAACTTTATTGAATTTCCAGCACTTGGTCTCGTTCTGGCGATGACGCTTGGAATTGGACTGGCAGAAAAAATCGGTCTTTTGACGACTGTTCTACGCAAAATGATGGCAGGCATTCCGGCATCGGTTGTCAGTTATGCAATTGTCTTTGTCGGTATATTAGGAAATCTTGCTTCTGATGCAGCCATGGTTATTATTCCTCCGCTTGGCGGTCTTGTGTTCTTGGCAATGGGGCGTCACCCGATTGCAGGTTTTGCAGCTGGTATGGCTGGTGTATCCTCCGGTTTTACCGCGAACTTTTTCATTGCCGGTACAGATGCTCTCTTGGCAGGGATCAGTACCGAAGTAGCGAAAACGATTGATCCGAATGCAATGGTTACACCTGTAGATAACTGGTTCTTCATGTCAGCTTCCGTTGTCATTCTCGCTTTCATTGGTGGATGGATTACTGATAAAATTATCGAACCACGCCTTGGCACGTATCATGGCGATCGAAACGTACAATTCGAAGAAGTAACTCCTCAAGAAAACAAAGCACTGCGCAAAGCGGGTATCGCAGCGTTGATTTTCATAGTCATTGTAGGATTGCTGGTCGTTCCAGAAGGGTCACTGTTGCGTGATCCAAAGACAGGTGACTTCTTGACATCACCGTTTTTGAAAGGGATCATTCCCATCATCCTGTTGTTCTTCGTGACCGTATCTTTTGTATACGGTAGAGCAATGGGGCTGATTAAAACATCGAGGGACATTCCGCATTACATGTCCGAAGCAATCAAGGATATGTCCGGCTTTATTGTGTTAGCGTTTACAGCAGCGCAGTTCATCGCGTTCTTTAACTGGAGCAACATTGGTATTTTGATGGCTGTCAATGGCGCAGAATTCATGACGAGCATGGGCCTGACAGGCTTGCCGATCATTATTGCCTTCACACTTTTTACAGGTATCTGTAGCTTGTTTATCACGAGTGGTTCAGCACTGTGGGCGATCCTGGCACCTGTATTCATGCCAATGCTGATGCTGTTGGATTACAATCCAGCGTTTATCCAAGTCGCTTATCGGATTGCAGACTCTGCAACCAATACGATCTCTCCTGTGAATCCGTACATCCCGCTCTTCCTGGCTTTCTATCAGAAGTATAATAAGAATGCAGGAATGGGAACGATTTTCTCTACGATGACTCCGTATGCAATCGTTTTCCTGGTGGTTTGGATCTTGCAATTGACAGTGTGGTACTTCCTGGATCTCCCATTCGGTCCTGGCGTATACGCTCGCTAATCTATTCTTTAGTAAGAAGAGAGTCGCTCATTAGGGCGGCTCTTTTTTTCGTACACCAGAAGCTTGGACAATTGGAAAAAGACGGTTTATGCTGTGTGTATGTATGTGAAGGGAATAAGGGAGGGAACGAACGTGTACGATTTTGATCAGCGCATCGAACGCAAAGGGACAGATAGTGTCAAATGGGAGATTCAGAATCCGAAAGTGAACGGAGAAGGAATGCTTCCGCTGTGGGTGGCGGATATGGATTTTGCTTGCGCTCCTGAAATCACAGAGGCACTGATCAAACGAGCGAGTCACCCAATATACGGATACACGTTGAAGTCAAATGCCCTTTATCAAAGTTTGAAAGAGTGGATACACAAGCGATTTGGTGTAGAGGTAGAAGTGAGTTGGATGACAGGGATACCTGGAGTCGTTCCCGGCATACACGTAGCGGTAGAGGCGTATACAGCCCCGGGAGACGGTGTCTTGATCCAGACGCCTGTGTACCATCCTTTTTATCATGCAGTCGAAAATCGCGGACGTCATGTCGTTACCAGCCCACTAATGGAGCGTGACGGCCGTTATGAAATGAATTGGAGTGATCTCGCGCAAAAGCTTAGCGACCCGCGGGTGAAGCTCATGCTGCTCTGCACACCGCACAATCCGATTGGGCGAGTATGGACCAGAGAAGAGCTGGAGCGCTTGGGAAGATTGTGTGTAGAAAATGGCGTGCTTGTGGTTGCCGATGAGATTCATTCGGATTTGGTCTATGAGCCAAATGTTCATACGCCTTACTATTCGCTGGCACCGGAATTAGCCAACCAGAGCGTTACCTTTCTATCAGCAGCCAAAACGTTTAATTTGGCTGGTCTGTATACTTCCTTTTTGATGACAGAAAATCAGCAGTTATTGCGGAACTTCTCCATCACAGCGTCCAAAATGGGCTATGAGAATCTGAATCTGTTTGGGATGGAAGCTACGATTGCTGCCTACCAACATGGAGAAGCATGGCTGGAAGAATTGTTGATCTATTTACGTAAGAATGCAGCCTATGTGCATGAGTTTTTATCGACTCGTATCCATGGCGTATCCATGGCCATTCCGGAAGCGACATACTTGGGGTGGATGGATTTTAGACAGCTAGGACTTAGTCAGGCGGAGTTGAACAAGCTCATTCGCGAGGATGCCAAGCTTGGCTTACATGATGGCACCACGTTTGGGCCGGATGGTGTAGGGTTTATGCGAATCAATTTTGCTTGCCCGAGATCGATTCTAGTCGAAGCGATGGAACGATTGGAGCACGCCGTGCAGAAGTAGGGATAATTTGACATGTCCCATATAGAAATCTACAATCGAATCTGTATACATCGACGTAATAGACTGAGGGGTTTTTCGATGGATTTGAAACAAGCGTCCGAACAATTGGAGCAAGTACGCAACCAATCACTTAAATATACAAACAAGGGGAGTGTAGCTTCGTACATCCCTGAATTGGCAAAAGTCGATCCACATCAATTGGGAGTGGCTGTATGCTTGCCCGATGGGACGATTCTTTCTGCTGGTGATGCAGATGTGCCTTTCTCGATGCAAAGTATCTCCAAGATATTCTCTCTGATCGTCGCCTTATGCCAGAACGGGAAGGAACACGTGTTTCGGCATGTGGGAAAAGAACCAACTGGAGACCCGTTTAATTCGATTATTAAGCTGGAGACGACCGAATCCCATAAGCCACTGAACCCGATGATCAATGCAGGAGCCATTGCGGTTGCAGGCATGATTCGCGGTGCCAACGTAGACGAACGGCTAGATGCAGTGATGGCTTTAATGCGGAAAATGACGGGGAATCCTCATCTTTCTATCAATCAAGCTGTTTATTGTTCTGAAAAGAAAACGGCTGATCGCAATCGTGCCCTCGCTTGGTTTCTAAAGGACAGCGGCATTCTGGAAACGGATGTAGAAGAGACGCTTGATCTGTATTTTCGCCATTGCTCGATAGAAGTGACAGCGAAGGAAGTAGCTACACTAGGGATGGTACTTGCAGCAGACGGAATTCTCGTGAATACGGGTGAGCGAGTGATTCCAGAAGAAGTAGCGCGAATCTGCAAGACCTTCATGGTGACTTGTGGGATGTACAATGCCTCTGGTGAGTTTGCGATTGACGTAGGAATCCCAGCGAAAAGTGGGGTTGCCGGCGGTATTATGGCAACAGTGCCACATCGTATGGGGATTGGTGTGTTTGGTCCATCTTTGGATGATAAAGGAAATTCAGTAGCCGGTGTCAAGCTGTTGGAACTGCTTTCAAAAGAGTGGAAGCTTGGTATCTTTTAGCTTCTTGCAGTTGATCTGTCTTCTCCCCTTTTCAAATGGCCCAGAATCGCGTACTATGTATGATAAGGATGGAGGCAAACGGAGGGATAGGTTTTGACAGAAATTAAGGTTCCCGATCTGGAACAAAAAGCGCTAGCGTTGCTTCAAGCAGACGCCGACAAAATTTACAAGCTGATCGACGTACAGATGGAAAACCTGACCATGCCGCAGTGCCCACTGTATGAAGAAGTGCTGGATACCCAAATGTTCGGGCTTTCTCGTGAAGTAGAGTACGCGGTCCGCTTAGGACTGATTAGCGAAGACATTGGTCGAGAAATTATGGGTTCATTGGAACGTAAATTGGCCCATCTACATGAACTGTTTAATCAAAAGTAAGGCGAGGAGAGCGGCGATTATCCTCGCTTTTCATTTTGTTGAAAGAAAAAGTACTTGCCTATTTCGTATATTTATATTAAATTAAAGTCTATAATTTTTTATTAATTTTGAAATGCAATGACGGAGACTAGTATGCGGAATCACCGCTTGTCAGGGAGAAGCTGCCTTAGACTGGAAGCAGCTTTGAAGCGCGCCCCGTAGAATTCCCTCCTGAGCAGCCCTCTTAATGGCTTTTTGCCTAGTAGGAGGAATCGGGTCATTCCCGTTATCAATGATGGAGAGAAGTGCGCAGGGAATCTGTATCCCGTGCACTTAATCAGGGTGGTACCGCGAATAACTCGTCCCTTTTTTGGACGGTTTTTTTTTATTTTCGCAAGACGCCCAACAATCGAATCATAGAAACGAGCAAGGAAAGAGACTAGTAAACGGACCTGCTGCATGACAGGGAAGGTTGCCATAGATTGAGAGCAGCCTGATGTAAGCCCCGTTGAATTCACTCTTGAGCTGATCTCTGAACGCAGGCGCCGCCAGTAGGAGAGTCCGGGTCATTCCCGTTATCAATGACGAAGCGAGGCATCGCCAATTGGGGATGTCTAAGTAGGGTGGTACCGCGAGAAATGATTAACTCGTCCCTTTGTGGGGCGGGTTTTTTTGTATCCATTTTTGAGCATAAAAGAATATCTTTGGAGGTTGAAAACTATGAAACAAGCCGAACAATGGACGAGCAGGCTCGGCTTCATCTTGGCAGCAGCAGGCTCGGCAATTGGACTGGGAGCCATTTGGAAATTTCCTTATATGGTTGGAACGAGCGGGGGTGGAGCGTTCTTTCTGCTATTCATCATCTTTACGCTAGCAATTGGTCTTCCGCTGTTGCTAGGAGAATTCACAATCGGACGCAGTACACAAAAAGAGGCGATCAGTGCGTATAAAACAATTGCGCCAGGGTCACTCTGGCATTGGATCGGTCGCCTTGGAGTGATCACTTGCTTCTTGCTCTTGTCCTTTTACAGTGTGGTGGGAGGCTGGATTCTTAGTTATCTTCTTCGCGGGTTTACTGGTCAATTGCAAGGGCCAGCTTATGATAAAGTGTTTGGTGACATTATCGGTGATCCTGTTGGTGCAGTAGTTGCCCAGTTGGTTTTCATGCTCATTACCGCATGGGTAGTAGCGAGAGGCGTACAGAGTGGTATTGAGTCTGCTAACAAGTACATGATGCCTGGTTTGTTCCTTTTATTCATGGTATTGATGGTTCGTTCCTTGACGTTGGATGGGGCGATGGAGGGCGTTTCCTTCTTTCTGAGTCCTGATTTTTCCAAGCTGACTGCTGAATCGGTCCTGTACGCATTGGGTCAATCCTTTTTCGCGCTGAGCGTCGGGGTGTCCGTCATGGTCACCTACAGCTCGTACCTTGCCAAAAACGAAAGTCTGGTTCGTTCTGCTGGATCGATTGTCAGTTTGAATCTGCTCGTATCGCTGTTTGCCGGATTGGCGATTTTCCCTGCAGTCTTCTCCCTTGGAGTAGAGCCAACAGCAGGGCCGGGATTACTGTTTATTGTACTGCCTTCTGTGTTTGAACAAATTGCCTTCGGTAGCATTTTTCTGTTAATCTTTTTGGCTCTTTTCCTTTTCGCTACATTGACTTCGGCTTTTTCGATGATGGAAATTATCGTAGCTTCTCTTGCAAAGGGGGACGAAACGAAGCGTAAGCGTCTCGCTTGGGTGATTGGTCTGTTGATTTTTATCGTTGGTGTTCCGTCGGCTTTGTCATTCGGAGTATGGAGCGAGGTTACACTGTTCGGCAAATCTATCTTTGATGCGATGGACTTTTTGGTCAGCAATATCTTGATGCCGTTGGGAGCGCTGCTCATTGCGATCTTCGTTCCGCTGAAAATGAAGCGTGAGACCTTGATCAACGAGCTAGGGGCCCATACTAATCTGGGCAAGCGCATGTTTATCATTTGGCTTCTCCTGATTAAATATGTAGCACCTATCGCGATTCTCGCCGTTTTCCTACAAATGCTGGGTATCTGGTAAAAAAACGAAAGGCTTCGCCACAGAGGATGGCGGAGCCTTTGTTTTGTTCTTGCGCCCTACGCGAAGAAAAAGACTGTACCCAAAATAACATACACCGTCAACAGAAGTACGCCTTCAAACCAGTTCGTGGCGCCATCCCGTGTGATGGAAATGGTAATAAAGGTAGCAACTCCGATCGCAGCCAATTCAAAGGTAGTGAACACGATGTCCATAGGATTGCCTAGCAAGAGACTGATGATGACGAGAGTAGGGGCTACGAACAAGGCAATTTGCAGGCTGGAGCCGATCGCGATTTCGACTGCTGCACCGATGCGTCCTTTTAGTGCCAAAAGCAAGGCAGCGCTGTGCTCTGCGGCATTCCCGATGATCGCGATGACAAAAGCACCGACGAATAACTCCGACCACCCTAACGATTCGGAGACATGCTGTACACCCTCTACCAGCCATTCCGAGACAACAGCCACGAAAAAGGTGGAGACAGCAAGCATCAGGAGAGAGACACCCTTTGACCATACCGCATCACTTTCTTGTGGCTCGATATCCGATAAAAAATCGCTGTGTGTAATCATCGAAAAGATGAGCCACAAAATGTAGGCAATGATGAGCAGGCTGGCGATAACGATGCTGATGATCTCCACCTTGATCATAGGCAGATCGAACATGAAGACTGCCGGTATGAACAAAGCGACGATCGCGAGTGTCATCAGCGAAGCATTGTGACTTGCCAGCCTGCTATTGAAGGTTTGTTCCTTGTACTTGAGACCGCCCAGTAACGTACTCAAGCCAAGAACCAACAGCATATTTCCGATGATCGCTCCCGTAATAGAGGCTTTGACCATATCGAACAAGCCTTCTTTCACCAGAAAAAAAGCAATAATGAGTTCTGCGGCATTTCCGAAGGTAGCGTTAAGAAAGCCGCCGATTCGGTCCCCCGCATAATGGGCGACGCTCTCTGTCGATTTTCCGAGCCAAGCCGCCAAAAAAATGATGGCAAGTGAAGCCGTGACGAATTGGAGCATTTCATTTCCAGAAAAATAGTGGGCGTAAAGAGCTAATAGCATGCTCCCGCCTACTAATGAGAAAAAGAGTTTCAAGTTCATATCATCACCTCAGCAGTTTTTATTCATCCCTAAAACCTCATAGGTATAGAGTTCCTGTTCTGGACAAAACTAACCATGAATAAGAAAAGTGAGGTGTTTTTTATGACCCAGCCTTTGTTATGCCCAACATGTAAATCGAATCGGATGAGGTTCACTGTCATCGAGCAGACCCCTCGCTATATAAGACTCGACCCACAGTCAGGCGAAGTCGTTGCAGAACTCCATCAAGAACAGCTCGATATGTTTCACCAGCCGTACAAAGGTGAGAACTACATGATACAATGTGGAGTTTGTGGGACCACAGAACCGGAAGAGCGATTCGTCAAAATGGCCCAGCATATGCATTCACAACGTTCGAAATGAAACTCGAAAAGGAAAACAGGCACGCAGCTTACGACTGTCGTGCCTGTTTTTTATGAATGCTAGCGGCAAAAAATGTGTCTGCCGATCTTTTTGATTTGAGGGCGGCTCCAAATCCAACCGGATGTAGCTGTATCCGGGTTGAAATAATAAATGGCTCCATCTGATGGGTCCCAGCCTTTGAGCGCGTCATTCACTGCTTTTTTTGCCTGCTCGTTCGGTGTTAGCCAAATCTGACCATCCGCCACAGCTGTAAAGGCACGAGGTTCGAAGATAACGCCCGCGGGTGTATTGGGAAAGGCTGCGTTCTTCGTCCGGTTTAGAATGACAGCCGCCACTGCCACTTGGCCAATGTAAGGCTCTCCACGCGATTCTCCGTAAACGGCATTCGCCATCAAACGCAGGTCATTCTCCGATATTCCGGCTACGTGATATGTAGGCTTAGAAGGCTTAGGAGGCGCAGAAGGTTTCGATGGTGCAGGGGTTGCGGTTTGTGGCACCCCGAGATCAGAAGCAGTGGGCTTATAATTTTTCGTTGCGTTGTACAGCTTTACTTTCGTCTGCGCCCCGAGGACACCGTCTATGGTTAAGCCAAACTCATACTGAAAGTTACGCAACGCCCAATAAGAACGCCACCCGAATACGCCGTCTACTTTTCCCGTATAAAAACCAAGGTGCTTCAAGCGATACTGCATCTCACGCACGTCTGAGCCTTCTGCCCCTACTTTGACGATCTGCTTACTGAATGCATCTGAGCGCAACGGAGATACCATAACCGCAGTCGTAACCAGAAGTGCGAATACTACCACAGCTAGCAGCCATTTGACAGGCTGTTTCATTTCTTACCCTCCTTCGGGTATGGATTTGAATATCAGTTGATTATTGTTAGGTTCTCCAACTTCCGTCATTTTGGCCTTAGTAAAATATTGGAGAATGCGTAGACTACGAGTAATGTATTTGCACCTTAGTTCTGGAAGGGGAAGATTTTGATGCAGGTCGCGCAATATTTGACGGAACAATTGATCAGATGGGGAGTAAAGCGAATATACGGGGTGGCAGGTGACGGAATCTTTGCGTGGCTGGATCAGATCGCGAAGCAATCCGACATTCAATACATTGCTTGCAAGCATGAATCTGCTGCGGCCATGATGGCAAGTGCGGAAGCAAAACTGACGGGAAATCCGGCTGTTTGTACCGCGACGATGGGGCCGGGTTTCGTCAATCTGCTGAATGGACTTGCAGATGCGCATACAGATCGCGTACCTGTCATTGCGATTACGGGTCAAGTGGAGACATACAAGCTGGGTGGTGCGTACAAGCAGTTTATCTCACAAGAAGATATGATACGTCCCATCAGTTTTTATTCGACGACGATTACGCATCCAGATGCAATCCAAAGTGTTTTGCACAAAGCATTTGTCACGGCTATACAGCAAAAAGGAGTGAGCCATCTCTCCATTTGCAAAGACGTCTTTACGCAAACGACTTCAGATGCTGTTCTTCCAGCACTTCCACGCATTCCACATGCCATTTATCCTGATCGGATGGAGATCGAGCTCGCTTGCGAGCAGGTTGTGAAGGCGCAAAAGCCTCTCATACTGCTTGGTATCGGTGCCCGCAAGTCGGCGGATTCGTGTGTAAAGCTAGCGGAACAGCTAGGGGCAGGCTTGTTGCTGTCGCTCGGAGCAAAAGGGGCGGTAGATGAATCACATCCACTTGTGATCGGCGGATGGGGAGAGGGGGGCAGCGAAACAGCTTTACATGCTTTAGCGGAAGCAGATTTGTTGCTGATTTTGGGAGCGAGCTGGTTCCCGCGCGCTTTTTTGCCAAAGAAACTGTCCGTCATTCAAATAGATCATCAGCCTGGATCGATACACGCGCATCCCTATCTCCAGTCTGTCACAGCTGAATTGGACGATGTCCTGCCTATCTGGATGAGACGCTTGCAATCGCGCAGGCGCGATGATGCGTGGCAGGAACAGATCAATCAGTGGCATGGAGAATTTGGCGAGGAGACAGAGCATGCGATCATTCAAAATGTGAGTGAGCAAGTAAAACCACAAACCTTGATGCATACGCTTGGGGGCGTGGTCAATGAAGATGCGATTATCGTCCTAGATACGGGGGAGCACACGATCTGGTTTAATCGGGCGTTCCGTGGGAAAAAACAGACCCCACTCTTCTCCGGGAAGTGGCGAACGATGGGATTTGGGTTGCCTGCGGCTGTGGCTGCAAAGCTAACCTATCCGGAGAAGCAGGTCATCTGCATCGCTGGGGATGGGGGATTGCAAATGAATCTGGCAGAACTTATGACAGTGGCTGAGCTCCAACTTCCGATTGTGATTCTCGTGGTGAACAATGGGACATTAGGATTGGAAGAGGTCAAAATGAGTCAGGCGGGCTTGATCCCTTTTGGAGTAAAATTGCATAACCCAGATTTTCAACAATTGGCGAATGCTTGCGGAATCAGTGGTAAGGTCGTCAAAGAGGTACATGCTCTAGAGCATGTATTGCGGGAGGCGCTTGCTGCAGATCAGTTGACACTCGTTGACATTCATTGCACGTCTCCGACACTAACGGAGAGAAAAAAACAAATTTCCTTCCAAGCCCAAGCATGATTTGTTTATAATGAAAAAAAGGCAAATGAAACCAGTGGGGGAAGTACGAAACGGGCGAGGAGGGCGTCCTGATGGCTGACAGGCTTGGCGAAATCAGAGTAGCAGATCAGGTGATCGCGATCATTGCTGGCGTTGCTGTAGAAGAAGTGTTGGAAGTCACAGTTCGTTCAGGCGGAATCTATCAAGATTTGGCGAAAAAGCTGAATGGCGGCTCGAAAGGCATTACTGTATCTGTAATAGATGACAGAGTCACCATTGACATGCGTGTGTCCGTCCGTTATGGAGCGCAGATCCATCACGTCTGTCACGTCCTACAGGAAAAAGTAAAAGAAGCAGTGGAAACATTGACTGGTCTTTATGTGGAAGCCGTGAATGTACGGGTGGAAACAATCGAGCTCCTTCGAAATGAGTAAGAAAAAAGGGATACTGGACGCATCCGGTATCCCTTTTGTTTGTTTCTTACATGGCATAGGGTTGTTTTTGTAATTGCTCTTCTACTTTTTGGCGACTGACTTCTCGCGAAATACTAAGCAAAAAGCCAGTGGCGAGCAGACATACGAGTAAAGAGGAACCACCATAACTGATAAACGGCAAAGGTACACCTGTCAATGGAATCAAACCCGTTACTCCGCCAATGTTTAGGATCGCCTGAATGGCGAACATGCTGACAACACCGATTCCTGCCAGACTGGCAAAGGTGTCCTTTACGCGTAGACAAATATGGATGCCGCGCAGCAGGAAAAGCAATAAGATCAAGAGGAACACAGAGGCACCGATAAAACCAAGCTCTTCAGTCATAATCGAGAAAATAAAATCGGTATGCCTCTCCGGCAGATACAAATATTTTTGAATGCTTTTTCCAAAGCCTGTCCCAGTCAGACCGCCATGTGCAATTGCAATCCAGGATTGAATGATGTTGTAGCCAGTGCCATCCATATCACTCCACGGATTGAGATAGGAGTAGATCCGATTCAAGGCATGGGGCTTTGCTGTGATGTAAACCAATAGTGCAACAGTCACAGCTGGTGCACCGAGACCGACTAGATGACGGATTTTGGCCCCACCACAGATCATGACAATCAAAGCGCATCCGAGCAAGATGGCGGCAGAACCGAGGTCGGGTTGGACTACAATCAGCATAAAAAACATCCCTGTTACCATCAGTGGCGGCATCAAACCAGATTTCAACTTTTGTATCCCGTTCCCTTTTTTGGAGATGATCGCTGCCAAGTACAGAATAAGGCCAAGCTTGGCAAACTCCGCAGGCTGTATGGTTGCAGAACCGATTTCAAACCACGATCGTGCTCCGTTAACTTGCTTACCAATCCCTGGAACAAGAACCAGGAGCAAAGAAAAGAAGCTGACGAGCGCAATCAATAAGAAATTTCTCTTATAAAAGGAGAAGGGAATGTTCATGGCCACCAGCATCCCAACGACACCAACCAGCAAGAAAACCGATTGACGCTTCACGAAATAAAGCTCATCTCCGCCACAATAATCACAGCCGCCGCTTGTAAAACTGGTCAACGCGAAAATGGAGCTGGAGCTGAGCACCATGGTTATCCCAAACCCAACAAGTAGGGCGGTCAAAAACAGGAGCAAGAAGTCAGGTACGCCCCTCGTCTTCATAAAAATACCCCCTCTACGTGAAACAGAGAGGGGATTCCTCTCTGTACACCGTGCCAATTCATTTTTTAGTGTGAGGACAGCTTTTCGCCCAGCATTTGCAGCTTTAATTTCGCTGTTTTTACAACGGAGTCTGGCATTGGGTAATCGTAATCCAGACCGTGTGGGAAAAGATGTTTGCCCATATAAGGATCTTCGAGCTTCAGGACGGCGTGCGTATCCTCAAGTTTGCCTTCTGTCACGTTCGCTTCGATGCGCAGGTAGAAGACAGTGCCTTTATCGTGGATTTTATAATCGTATGTAGCATGCTTGTAATCCCAGGCGCCGCGATCAAAGCCGAGTTCGCTCATGTAGTGCTCCAGATCGGCGAAAAAGACTTCTTTCGTGCCAATCCCCGTGTCCTTAATGACCATTCTTTTTCCTCCTAAAAATGGGTGAGATATTCACTTATTAATCATAGTCTGTTTTTGGAAGAAGCGCAATATATCATACTCTTTCTTGCGCATGAAACGATAGGTGAGAGGACAAACTACAATCGTTGATTAGCAAAAGGAGGAGAATGAAAATGGCGAAGCTAGAAAATCGCACATTGCGCGAAATTATGACAAAAGATGTCGCTACTGTGACGCTTAAGGATAATGTGTATGAAGTGGCTTGCAAAATGCGCGATTGGAATGTAGGGGTCATTCCGGTTGTGGATGAAAAAGATGATGTGATCGGGATCATTACGGACCGCGATATCGTCATTCGTGGCTTGGCTGAAAAGCATGAAGGCTCGACCGCCACAGAGGTCGTCATGACACGAGACATTATTCTTGGGCAACCTGGAACGACTGTCGATGAAGCGGCTAGGATCATGGCCCAGCATCAAATTCGTCGTCTGCCTGTTGTCGAACATGGCAAGCTGGTCGGAATTGTAGCGTTGGCAGATATGGCTGTTCGTCAGTTTCACCAAGATGAGGCGAGTGACGCTCTCCAGCAAATTTCTGAGCCGGCGAGACATTAATAAGATAGAAACGAGCTGTCGGAAGGAATCCGGCAGCTTTTTTTCTTTCGTTCTGTACATTCACGCTGCGTCAAGGTTTATGATAAGGAAAGAATGATACAGGGAGAGAGTTCCATGCAAATCAAAGACATGGCCCATCGCTTGCAAATAACCCCGCGTGCGATTCGATATTATGAAGAAAAAGGGTTAATCAAGCCATCGAAAGCAGATGCGTCCGGGTATCGCCAGTTCACAGAGGAAGATGTCTGGAGGCTGCAAACCATCATTACACTCCGCGAGGTCGGGATGGCGGTAGAAGACATTCGGGAGCTCCTGATTCAAATGAAAGATCAGGAAGGCAGTCTTCTCCATTATTTAGAGCTGCAGCGTTCGTTTATGTATACAAGGTGGGTAGAAATGAGCAAGGTAATCCAAACGACAGAAGCGATGATTGAGCGGATAAAGGGTAGAGAATCGATTGATCCAGGAGAACTGTTTACGCTGGCAGAAGCGAACAAGCGATTGAAGCAGACACGAGATAACTGGGTGGATCGATGGAATTTTAATGAATGGGCGGACCGCTACGACGAATGGGCACATGGCGGGAATGGTCATGAATCATACGAAAACGTTCTGGATGAGGTCGTTGCGACAGTTGCGGTCAAACAGGGAGAGCGTGGTCTGGATGCCGGAACGGGTACAGGAAACCTCGCAGGGCGTCTCGTGAAAAAAGGAGCCAGGATGAGCGGGTTCGACCAATCTCCGCAAATGCTAAAGCAATGCAGATCGAAACACCCAGAGGTCGAGACGAAGCTGGGAACCTTTTTCGCATTTCCGTTTTTAGAAAACCGATTTGACTTTGTGGCTACGAGTTATGCCTTGCACCATTTGACGGATGATCAGAAGCAGCTCGCCTTGGCGGAATGTCGTCGTGTGTTAAAACCAGGGGGACGGTTGGTCATTGCCGATTTGATGTTTGTGGATCAGACGCATAGACAAGCTCATTTTGATGCCCTAGAGGAGTCAGGTCATACGAGAATGATAGCAGATATTCAGGACCGCTGTTATGCTGATCGCTCTCGATTGCTACAGGAACTTGCCAATCTTGGTTTTACGAATGAAGTAAGGCAGCTAGGTACCTATACGCATTTGATCTTGTGTACTTGTAAGTAGTACATTTCCTGGAGCGGTTTTTCAAAAAGTCGTCTTTTGAACACGCATTTCACTTTTGGGCTCTTCCAACTACTGGCACGTGTCTAGCCTTTTGCATAGGCTGTAGCGAGACGGAAAGGAGGACTCCACCATGGGTCTGTTCGACGGTTTTTTTGATCGCGAAAACGAGGAATTTATTTGGATTATTATTGTCGTGGTCGTCCTGTTGTTCTTGTTTAGCGCCGATCGTGACTAAAATCTGGACGTATAGACAAAACGACCTTGCGTGAAGGTCGTTTTTTTCGTTAGGAAAAACGAACTTCTATCTTGAACGTTTGTACTTTTTTCTCTCCTATTGACCTGCGCTGGCAAATCCACTACGCTGGAAAACAATGCAACGTAAGAAGAGGAGAAGGAAGTATATGAAACGATTAACCATATATCTGTTCGCACTGGTTCTTTTGCTATCGGCATGTGGATCGTCCGGCCAGCCAGAAGCTAACGGCGAGATAGATGCTGTGATCAAACGAGTGGTTGATGGCGATACATTCGAGCTGGACAGCGGGGAAAAAGTCCGTATGATTGGCGTAGATACTCCAGAGACAGTAAAACCAAACCATCCAGTCGAACCGTATGGGAAAGAAGCGAGCAATTACTCTAAAGAGCTTTTAACTGGCAAAAAGGTCAAACTGAAGTTCGATGTCGAGCCCTATGACAAATACAAGCGCTTGCTTGCTTACGTATATTTGGAAGACGGAACCTTTGTCAATGAAAAGCTCGTTCGTGACGGCTACGCGCGGATTATGACAATCCCACCGAATGTAGCCCAAGCAGAGCTGTTCCTGGCAGCAGAGCGGGAGGCGCGGGAGCAGAATCGCGGACTGTGGGCTTTAGAAGGGCAGCAGGCAGAGGCTCCTAAGGAAAAAGCCAAGCCAAAAAAACAGTCCAATAACAATACCGCCGCAGACACCGCGCCACCAGAAGGTAAGACTATCAAGGGCAATATCAACAGCAAAGGCGAGAAAATCTATCACGTTCCAGGCTCCGCTAGCTACGAGCAAACAAAAGCGGAGACGTGGTTTGCGACGGAGGAAGAAGCGCAGCAAGCAGGCTTTCGGGCGCCAAAACGATAAGATATGTAAGAAAAAGTAGCTTCATAAATGGATAAGTAAGCCTCGTCCGCCATGGCAGTCGGGGCTTTTTCATTGTCGAAAAGAATTCCAAAAATGTTACAGAACGATGTTGTATGATAAAAAGGTCAAAAGACCTATAGAAAATGCCGTTACATAAGAGGAAGGGATTATGAAATAACTTACATAGTTCACAGAATGAAGGAATAATTCGTAGAATTACGATGGAGGAAACAACTATTATGAAGTTGACGGTAAGGAAAAAGCTATTTTTAGGATTTTTGGCAGTGTTATTACTTTTAGTGGCAGTAGCAGGGATAGGTTTTTCTCAGATTTCTTCCATCGATTCCCGTTATGGGAGGATGATTGAAGACCGAGTTAACAAGGAGATGTTGTCCAAGGACATTATTGCAAGTGTCAGTGAACGACAAAAGTATGCGCGCGGATATGTCATTGTAGGCGATGACAGCTACCTGACGGGGTATACAAAAGCGAATGACCATTATAAAGAGCTTACAGCAGAACTGTTCAATTTGGGCATGACTTCTGAAGGGCAAAAACTCGTCACAGAGATGAACGAGCTGCATGCCCAACACGAGGAAATTATTGATCGGGTTGTAGCCCTAAAACAACAAAACAAGGTAGAAGAGTACACGCGCTTGGTTAGAGATGAATGTACGCCAGTCGGCGAATTGTTTATTCAAAAAGCCCAAGAATTTGTTGCTCTCGAACAGAAGCTATTGGAACAAGATATTGCCGAGCTGGATAGCGGTATTCAATCTACGAAGCTCCTGGTTGTCTTGCTTAGCTTACTTGCTCTTCTCACAGGAGCAGGTATCGCCTTCATGATTGGACGTGCCATTTCTCATCCCGTTTTACTGATCACGAATGCAGCCGAACAAATTGCCGCAGGGAACTTGGCCTCAGCAGATATTCAAATCAAGAATCGCGACGAAATCGGTGAACTGGCCCGCCATTTTTCCCAAATGAAGCATAATCTGCAAGATTTATTAGAACGAGTCTCCTTCCATTCACAACAGGTAGCCGCCTCCTCCGAGGAATTGACAGCCAGCTCCGAATTAACACGTCAGACAGCAGAGAACGTATCCCAATCGATCCAAGGTATTGCAGCAGGTGCTGAACAGCAAGTAAATGATGCAGAGAATGCCACACAGATTGCTGTGAGCATCTCGCAAGTTATGCAGCACGTATCAATGAGCATGGATCATGCGATCAGCTCATCCCTTGAAGCGAATAAAACAGCAACCGAAGGCAATGAAGTGGTTGCCAAATCAATCGAACAAATGAATGAGATTAATCAAAGAGTGAGCTCTTCTACCGAAGTGGTCAATATGCTCGGCGAAAAATCCAAAGAAGTCGGTTCAATCGTTTCGATTATTACGGAAATCGCGAGTCAAACGAATTTATTGGCGTTAAACGCAGCGATTGAAGCCGCGAGAGCGGGAGAACAGGGTAGAGGATTCGCAGTTGTAGCAGATGAAGTTCGCAAATTAGCAGAGCAGTCCGCGCAAGCAGCTTCGCAGATCGCTTTCATCATCGGGGATATTCAAAGAGATACGGAAAAGGCGATTCACGTCATGAGTCAAGGGGACGTAGCAGTTAAAGAAGGAGTCATCATGATCGAACAAGCTAGGGTTGCCTTCTATAAAATTTTGGGAGTAGTAGACGAAGTTTCGAAAAGAACACAAGAAATGTCAGGACAAATCAATGAAGCAAATAACGGAACTGTTTCCGTGGTGGAATTTATAGAGGGAATTGCGCATGTTTCAAGAATGGCAGCGGAAAACACGCAAAGTGTAGTTGCTTCTGTACAAGAACAAACAGCTTCTATGGAACAGATTACAACCGCTTCCAGTACACTCGCCGAAATGGCAGAAGAGCTGCAGCATTCCATTCGTAAGTTTCAATTGTAATGCGAGAATAGGCGGGGGTGCCATGTGTTTAATCAAATCAGAGATGTAAAGTATGCATTATCTGCATTGGAAGAGTCATCAGTTATTTCGATAACAGATGAAAAAGGAATCATCACCTACGTCAATCATAACTTCTGTCAAGTATCCAAGTTTAGTAGAGAGGAATTAATCGGAGAGAACCATAACATCGTCGATTCCGGTTTCCATCCGCGAGACTATTTTAAATCGCTATGGGATACCATCAGCCGAGGAAAAGTATGGAAAGGCGAGATGAAAAATCGGGCAAAGGACGGTACGGAATATTGGCTTAGTATGACGTTAGTACCGTTCATGAACGACAGTGGATTCCTTTATCAGTACGTGGCAATCGGGACCGACATCACGAAACGAAAGCATATGGAGGAGTCTCTTTCAAAGACAATGAAGGACTTGCACGATATCAAAAATGCACTTGATGAATCTTCGATTGTAGCGATTACAGACGACAAAGGCGTCATTACTTATGTAAATGACAAGTTTTGTGAAATCTCCAGATACGAAATGGATGAATTGGTTGGAAATACACATCGTGTCATTAACTCTCGCTATCATTCCAAGTCGTTTTTTAAATTGATGTGGGAAACGATCAAGCAAGGACGTGTCTGGAAGGGCGAAGTGAAGAATCGCGCCAAAAACGGCAATGAGTATTGGATGAATACGACCATCGTTCCATTTCTAGACGACCGGGGAGTTCCGTATCAATATGTTTCGATCCGTACGGATATTACCGACCGCATTGAAGCAGAGACAGCTTTGGCAGAAGCATTGCAAAACGATTTTCGCCGGACGGTTCAAAACTTGCAAAACTGTGTGTTCAAGATCGTGACAGATCCGAAAGGGAACATCACCTATACCTTATGTGAAGGGAAAATTGCGGAAGAGCTCGGGCTAACGTCTGAGAGGATGTTGAGAAAAACGTCGTATGAAATCTTTCCTTATGAGGTAGCGGAGCAAATGGAAATCTATTTTCGCAGAGCTTTTGCTGGCGAGCCCGTTACCTTCGAACTGAAACTATCCGGAAATGATTATTACATTACGTTGTCACCTATTGAGGAAAACGGAGAAATCGTGGAAATGGTAGGCTCCATGATTGACATCACCGAGAGAAAAAAGGCCGAAGAAACGATTCGCTACATGGCCCATTACGATGCCTTAACCAACCTGCCTAATCGAACGCTTTTTCATGAAAAACTGGTAGAGGCAATGCTCAAAGCAAAGCAAAAAGATGAGAAAATTGGCGTCATGTTCATTGATTTGGATCGATTCAAAAACATAAATGATACGTTGGGTCACTCCATAGGGGATGTCCTTTTACAAGCAGTAGCAAATCGTCTCATCGGTTGTTTGCGAAAAGAAGATTCTGTTTCTCGGCTAGGCGGTGATGAGTTCGCCATCTTTCTCAAAGGTGTCACACACAAAGAGGTTGGTGAAATTGCGCAGCGAATCATCACGAGCATGTCCGAATCGATTACGTTGGACCATATCGAAATCTTTATCACACCAAGTATTGGCATCAGCATGTTTCCGGATGATGGAGACGATATTGAAGCGCTGTTGAAGCATGCAGACGCAGCCATGTATTTGGCAAAAGAGCAAGGGAAAAATAATTATCAATTTTTCTCGGAGGAGCTACATCAGGTTTTAGCCAAAAAGCTACAGCTTGAAAGAGAGCTGCGAAAAGCTTTGGATGAGAAACAATTTACGCTGCACTACCAACCGAAGATTCAATTGCAGACAGGCCAGATTATTGGCATGGAGGCGTTGATTCGTTGGGAACATCCAGACCTTGGCCTCATCCCACCTATTCAATTTATCCCGATCGCAGAAGAAACAGGCTTAATCGTACCGCTTGGGGAATGGGTAATGCGAACGGCTTGCCAACAGACAAAAGTATGGCAGGAAGCAGGCTTTACACAGCTAGCGGTTGCGGTGAATATATCCTTACGTCAATTTATGCAAAACAATCTCATTGAGATGATTACCTCGATCCTTGAAGAAACCGGCTTATCTCCGCAATGCTTGGAGCTGGAAATCACGGAAAGCATGGCACTAAATGTAGACTATACGATTCGGATTTTGAATCGCTTGAAAGGTCTTGGGATTAGCATCAGTATCGATGATTTCGGGACGGGCTACAGTTCTTTGAGCTATCTAAGTCAATTTCCGATCGATCGGCTCAAAATCGACCAATCCTTTGTCCGGAATTTGAATCCACGGAATCAAGCAATTATTAAAACGATTATCGATATGGCACACAACATGAAAATTGCTGTTATTGCAGAGGGTGTAGAAACACAAGAACATGTTGATTTTCTAAAGGAACAAATGTGTAATGAAGTCCAAGGGTACTTCTACAGTAAACCGCTGCCCACGAAAGAAATCGATTCCTACTTGCAGGTAAATCGTTATGGTGAATCAGGCAGCATGGTTTAAGTGAGACCATCCAGATTAACAAAAGGAAAGCGGTGAAGGAGCTTGGATCACCAGATACATGGGACGTACGACAATTTCCTTGTGATACTATCTTATTTAATCGCGGTTGCAGCTTCTTTTTCTGCTCTCAACCTGGCAGCCAGAGTGAGTAAAAGTAAGGGGAAGCATCAGCTACTCTGGTTAATTTTTGGTGCCACAACGATGGGGCTTGGAATATGGTCCATGCATTTTGTCGGAATGCTGGCACTTACCCTCCCTATTAAGGTTCTGTATGACATGGAGTATGTCATCCTATCTGTCATTCTTGCCATTTTTGTCTCAAGCATAGCCTTGTTTACCGTCACGAAAAGCAATCTCAATGCAAGACAGTTAGGTATCGCGGGAATTCTTATGGCCGCTGGAATATCTGGGATGCACTACGTTGGAATGGCCGCGATGATTATCGAAATTACATACAATATGTGGATCGTCATTTTATCTATTATCATCGCAGCGACTGCTTCGGCAGCGGCACTTTGGCTCTTGTTTTACTTTCGCCGTGATCAGTCGAAATACGCGTATTTATACAAATTGGGCAGTTCACTCATTATGGGAGCTGCAATAGCGGGTATGCATTACACCGGGATGGTTGCAGCGCATTTCTACGTAACGGAACTGCCGACAACCGAGATGGAAACGCAGATCGAGCCGGAGACCTTGGCCTATATCATAGTCTTGGCCACCTTTTTACTGATCGGCATTACATTGTTTGGCTTGTTTATTAACAAACGACTCTCACAAAAAGATACGGTTATTCAGGAAAATGAAAGCTGGTATCGTTCCCTTTATAAAAATAATGAATACGGTATTATTTCCTTAGATACAGGTGGATGTATTATCAAAATGAACCCAGCTGTCACGAAGATTGGTGGTCTGAGTGAGGAAGAATTCATCAATCAACATGTATCCAAAATTGGCATGCATATTGTTGAGGAAAAAAGGGACACCACCAAAGATTCTTTTACCCAGTCGTTTCAGCCCATTCGTAATAATTTTGAGACGACCATCCTTCATCCGAACGGAAATCGCGTAGAGCTGAGTGTACTCAATGTCCCGGTTGAGATTGAAGGAGAAGTGGTGGGGAATCACATCATTGTAAAGGATATTACCGAAGAGAATCGCGTGAAAGAAAAAATCAGATATTTGGCTTATCACGATGAGTTGACCGACTTACCGAACCGAAGAAAGTTTAATCAAGTCCTTCATCAATCCATTGAAAAAAGTAGCCAAGATTCATCGAGCTTTGCCGTCATGGTTATCGACATCGATCGGTTCAAAATGATCAATGATTCCTTGGGACACTCCTACGGCGATATCTTTTTGCAGGGAGTCAGCGACAGAATCGTAAAGAGTGCGGAAGGGTACCACGCAACAATTGCCCGGATGGGTGGAGATGAATTTACCATCCTCTGCGAAACAGGAGCGGACCGCAGGGAAGCGGCGAGTTTAGCGGATAAGATCATTGAAGCATTGAAACAGCCATTCTCGCTAAAAGACAGTGAATTTTACATATCAGCAAGTATTGGAACGGCGATATTCCCAGACCACGGAACGGATGCTGTCGCGCTGCTCAAAAAAGCGGATACGGCGATGT
Organism: Brevibacillus sp. BC25; assembly: GCF_000282075.1. NCBI lineage: Bacteria > Bacillati > Bacillota > Bacilli > Caryophanales > Paenibacillaceae > Brevibacillus > Brevibacillus sp. BC25. The sequence continues at coordinate 68,112 of NZ_AKIX01000078.1, read as the reverse complement.
ACGAGGTGAAAAAACAGGGGAAAAATGGTCACCTGTTCTATACTCCCGATTTTGATGTCCAATTGCTAGAAAATATTGAAATAGAAAGTGATCTCAGAAAAGCAATTGAACGTAACGAGTTGGTAGTGTATTACCAACCTCAATTTCATGCGGAAAGTAATCGCATGATCGGAGTGGAGGCGCTCGTTAGGTGGAATCATCCGACCAAAGGGATGCTTTCACCAGGAGTGTTTATCCCTATTGCTGAAGAGACAGGGTTGATCTATGAGATCGGTACATGGGTGCTTCGCGAAGCGTGCAGGCAAATGAAGTATTGGCATGATGAAGGGGGGCCGTTGATCCCCGTCTCCGTCAACTTGTCCTCCCATCAATTTCACCAACGGAACCTCGTCCAGTACATCAAAAATATTCTCGAGGAAACCAAGCTTGCCCCACACTTTTTGGAACTGGAAATCACGGAGAGCATGATGATGGACCCGGCCGTCTCGATCAGTATCCTGCATGAGTTAAATAAAATCGGAACGAGAATCAGTCTGGATGATTTTGGAACCGGTTACAGCTCATTGAGCTACTTGAAAAAGTTCCCGATCCACAAATTAAAGATTGACCGCTCCTTCATAACAGACCTGTCTCGAAATGATAACGATAAAGCCATTGTGGCCACCATTATTTCGATGGCGAAGCATCTGAAATTGGATGTGATTGCAGAGGGTATTGAAACGAAGGATCAGTTAGATATTTTGACAGAAAATCATTGCAAGGAAATTCAAGGGTACTATTATAGTCGCCCATTATCCGCGAATGAGGTGGAGCACGTGTTTTTTGCTCCCATCAGAAATCATCTCAGCCAAGAAGCGTAAGGAAAACTCCCTGTCTTTTATAGATGGGGAGCTTTTTTGTATGTACACAGCAGGAAAATGTAAAATTGGGTATTGAATACCCTACAGGGGTATCGTAAAATGTAATCAAGTAAAGCTTCTCAAAAACAAAGGAGGATGTAAAATGAATGTCACTTTGAACGTACAAGGAATGTCCTGCAATCACTGCGTTATCTCCATAGAAGGTGCACTTCAAAAACTAGACGGGGTTAGCAAAGCCACGGTAAGCCTTGCTGACAATCAGGTAAGCGTGACTTTTGATGAATCCGTTGTTTCGCTGGACAATGTGAAAGAGACCATTGAAGATCAAGGATACGATGTCGTTTAAGTAAAGGTTGCGGGAAAGGCTGTGATTGTAGAATTGCAGTCTTTCTTGTAGCTTGAGGTTGACCGAAAATTACAAATTCAAATAGTGCAGGAGGAATGTCTTTTGAAGCGTGTACAGTTTGCTGTAAGTCCAGAAATTCGTGTCGGCGGTTCTGTCTTTACTCCAACAGATATGGTGGCGATCGGTCAAATCGTTGGCGAGGATGCACAAATTGAACTTTCGACCTTTCAGCAGCTTATTGTAGAGATGAATGAAGAGAAGGCTGAGGATGCGAAAAAAGCGCTGCGTGAAAAAGGCTTGTGCGTGTACGAAACCGGCTCTGTTGTGAAGAATTTGTCTGTCTGTTCTTTTTGCAAAGGAGCAGAGATTGAAGGGCTAGAGGCCGCGAGAAATTTGAATGATACGATCGCAGGGATGGCTGTTCCTTTTACAATGAGAGTCGGTTATACGGGTTGCCCAAATGCCTGTGGAGAGCCGTTGGTAAAAGATATCGGGATCGTCAAAAGAAGAGAAACTTTTGAAATCTACGTCGGAGGCCAATCGAAAACAATGGAGGCCAAAACAGCCGAGCTTCTGGTCGAGCAGGTGAAGGAAGAACAATTATCCTCCATCGTCCAAAGCATCATTACGTTGTATCAGACGCAAGGGAAAAAGAGGGAGAAGTTTTTCAAGTTTGTCGAGCGATATGGATTGGAAAATGTCCGAAAAGAATTGGGGCTGTCTTCCTGACAGATATGTGAATATGGAACTTGCTTCATTTTGAAAATTTGGATTATAATCGAATCGTATATTTGCTAGGATGATTAGAGGAGGAATCTCATTGTCAAGTGCAGAATTGAACGTTGTACAGTCGTGTCATACATCTGATCGAAACAGTAATCATTCAGAAAAAACCAAGCAAAACTTGCAGGCGCGTCTCAATCGGATTGAGGGACAGATTCGCGGGATTAAAGGCATGGTGGAGAAGGATACTTATTGTGATGATGTCTTGAATCAAATTGCTGCGGTACAATCTGCCTTAAATTCAGTGGGACGTATCCTTTTGGAAGGACATATGAAATCCTGTGTGATTGAACGCATCCAAGAAGGGGACAGCGCAGTTATTGACGAGTTGTTAACCACGATGAATAAGCTGATGAAATAAAAAGCTTCAGAAATGAAGCTTTTTTTATTATTGCGAAATATAGGTTAGTGGGGTATAGTATTTTTAAGTCAGAATATTTTAACAATACAGAAAATATCAATCAAACAGGATGCAAGGGAGATGAAAAAATGGGCAAGAAAATGTTGCTGTTAGGTGTGTATGGCATGGAAGTGGTGGAGTGTGGCGGTGCTCTTGCCATTAACGTGAACAATGGAGGGGAATCGTACGCCTCGATCATGCTGTCTAGCGAAAAATCACGCCCGCAGGTTACAGAGGCGGCAGCGGTATTGGGGGTTCAGATGTATTTTCCCGGCTTTCAATCCGGTTATGTAGATGTCAATCCGGAGTCCAAGAAAAAGCTTGTACAGATTATCCGGGAAGTGAAGCCAGATATTATCATTACGCAGGACCCGGAACATTCCTTTCACGACTTGGACCCAGACCGTAGACAGGCCATGATTTTAATCTTAGAAAGTATCGCATTGGCAAGCCGGGAGTTTGCTTTAGATGAAATGCCTGGCTTGGAAGCACACCCGATCCCGGCGATCTATTACATGACTCCGCATCATCCCAACTGTGTCGTTGATATTTCGTCTGTGTGGGAACAGAAAAATCGAGCGATGGATGTCTTGCACAGTCAAATGGAGTTCAGTGGCCGACATTTTGAAGAAGCGGTAGATGCGAAGGCAATGGAGGCTATTGTCCCTGGGTTTTTCGCGTTGCCCTCTGACTACGAAAAGGGAAGAGCAGTGCACAAGGTACTCGATCAAGCCATTCACGTCTATCACGGTTTGGCAACACATGGTCATTTTGCCTTAGCAGAAGCATATAAACGTGATGGGAACTTCCATTTGAAAGAACTGATCAACTAATAGGAGAGAGATGTCGGATGAAGCATAATCGAATCGATATCATATGGCTGCTCATCGCTCTGTTTTCCACGTTGTTCGCTATTCCGGCTGGTGCCGAGAATCACAGGGAGGTGAAGCTTGGGATCACACAGGATGAACGCTCCTTGAATCTGTACACATACAATACCGGTTTTCCTGGACTCGAGCTGGTCAATCTACTTTACGACCCACTATTTATCCTCGATAAAAGCAACAACCCCATTCCTTGGCTGGTCAAAGAATTCACGGTATCTGACGACGGCAAGCAATACAAAATGATCTTGCATGACCAAATCTTGTGGCAGGACGGAAAGCCTTTGACCTCAGAGGATGTGAAGTTCACCTACGAATACTTGTTGAAATATAAAAAATCCCGGTTTACAACCCCAGCTGCACTCGTGAAAAGCATTCAAACACCCGACCCAACCACCGTAATCATGGAGCTTGATAAGCCTGAGCCAGATTTCTTCATTCAACCTCTCGCTGATTTGCCGATTCTCCCGAAACATATTTGGAGCTCTGTGACGGATCCTGATAACTTCAACAATTCTTTGGGGAGCGGTCCTTTCATTTTAGAGGATTACAAAAAGGATCAATTTTATAAGCTGAAAGCGAACCCGCAGTACTTTAAAGGAAAACCGGAAATCGATACGTTAGTCATCCCCATCATCGCAGAAGCTAATGCCATGTTTACAGCACTCACGGCAGGGCAACTGGATGTCATCAGTCGCAGAGTCCAGCCAGAACTCGTCAAAGAGTTTGAAAGCAATCCATCTATTCAAGTAGAAAGAGGCCCCGGTTTTGCTACAACGTTTCTCCAATTCAACGCTGAAAAGTTCCCGATGTCCGATCAAAAATTTCGTCAAGCGATTAGTCTTGCTATCGACCCGCAATACTTGGTAGATACGGTTTTGCTCGGTTTTGGCACAAAAGGAAGTCCAGGCTTTATTCATCCAGCTACTTCTTCTTACAACAAGGCAGTCGTACATAAGACCGATGTTGAACAAGCCAAATCCATTCTTGAACAAGCAGGCTATAAAGACACGGACAATGACGGTCTGCGAGAGGCACCAGATGGCAAAAAACTCGAACTCGTCAATCTGGTCCAATCAAATAACCCTTCTAGCATACGCTCTGCCGAGATCATTGCCGGATGGATGAAAACGATCGGGATTGATATGAAAGTTCGACCGATGGACCCCGATACCGTGATTAGTCTTGTCTGGCCCGAATATGATGTCACCAAGGGCCGGAATTATGACATGACGATGTTTGGCTGGTCGACTACAATGCAGCTGTTCCCTGCCAGACTAATTGATTTGTTCCACTCCGATCTAGCTGGCAAAGGGGGAACCAATATTGGCGGATTCAAAAGTGCAGAGTTTGACAAGCTGGCTGAGCAGCTCGAGGCCACATTGGAACCGGAAAAACGCCAACAGATTATCAATCAGATGCAAGAGCAGGTAGCCAAAGATTATCCAATCGTCCCCTTGTACTATGCAGAGGAAATTAGTGCGTACAATCCCGCTAAATACGACAGGTGGGTATTCCAGGATGGGAAAGGCATCATCAACAAGCTCTCTTTTGTTTCCAATGGCGAAAAAGCCGCTGTGACAACGGAACAGCCAGCAGCAACACCTGCAAGCACAACGCCTGCCGCTGCTACAGAAAGTGCTACATCTGCATCCACACAAGAACAGGCGAATGCGAATACGGGAAAAGGCACGACCTCGATCGTGACCATTCTCATCATTATCGTCGTCGTGGCGGGTGGATGGTATTTGCTCAGCAGAAGAAAAACGAAGAGCGAACGGTAAGCATGTTGACAGCTTCCCCTCAGTAATGCTCCTCAAGGTTATTGCGGGGGAACCATTTGTTCCTGTTGATTATCGAAAGAAGAGGTGTACTCATGACCCGATTTCTAACAGGCAAGGTCACTCAATATATTTTCGTTATTTTTATTATGCTGACATTGAACTTCCTTCTCCCTCGTTTGATGCCAGGCAGTCCCCTCGCGTATATAGCGGGAGAAGACATCATGCTCATGACGACGGAAGAGAAGGAGGCCATATTAGAGGCACACGGATTGAATAAATCACTCTTGGAGCAATACGTCATCTATTTGGGGAATATGGCGACGATGGATTTTGGCTATTCCTACCAACAAAAGATGCCAATAACGGAGTTGATTTCGGAGCGGTTGCCGTGGACGCTGCTGTTAACTGGAATGAACTTAGTGATTTCTACCTTGTTAGGCGTTATTTTTGGGACGATATCTGCCTGGAAGTGGGGGAAAAGAAGCGATGTTAGTCTCTTGACGATTTTTATGTTTTTAAGCGCGATGCCGTCCTTCTGGCTGGGCATGATTCTGGTAGCGATTTTTGCCGCACAATGGGGGCTGTTTCCCATCTTTGGGGCGCAGACGGCATGGAGCAATCTGACTGGCTTAGATCGTGTTACCGACATTGCCCATCATCTCGTTTTACCTCTGGTGACACTCGTATTAATCACCGTTACGACAACCTATATGACGATGCGCTATTCGATGCTGAACGTGCTGGGCGAGGACTACATTATGATGGCCAGAGCCAAAGGTGTAAAAGAAAAAATGATCAAATACCGTCATGCGATGCGGAATGCGTTACTCCCGGTCGCTACGGTTTTTATGCTCAGTCTCGGTAATATTTTTGGAGGGGCAACGGTGATTGAAACCGTGTTTGCCTACCCAGGCATCGGCAGGCTGATGTTTGAGGCCGTCTTAAGCAGGGACTATCCAGTGATACAAGCTGCTTTTCTTATCATTACACTGAGCGTAGTCATCGCCAACTTCCTAGCAGACATCTTATACCCGATTCTCGATCCAAAGGTGGGAAGGAACAATGGATAAAGGCAAATGGCTGCAGTACTGGACCATTTTTCAATCTAGCCGACTCGGGGCGATTGGTACCATCATCCTTCTTCTATTTGTAATTGTTGCGCTAGCGGCACCGCTCCTAGCACCTTTTGACCCGGACGAACGTGTAGCCGCGCCATTTCTTCCGCCAGGCGGAGATTATGTACTTGGAACCAATGATGTTGGACAAGACATCTTTAGCGAGCTCCTATACGGTTCGCGCATTTCGTTGACGATCGGTATTTTAGCTGCGTTGTTTTCGATCTTGCTCGGTTCTCTTGTGGGGATCGTTGCCGGTTACTTCGGGGGAAAAATCGATTCTGCTTTAATGAGACTGGTAGATTTGGTACTCGTTGTGCCTTTTCTGCCTTTGATGATTTTGCTCGCCGCGTTTATCGGTCCGAGCTTTTGGAATCTCATTTTCGTCATTACCGTATTGACCTGGGCATCTCCTGCTAGGGTGGTTCGCTCACAGGTCCTTACGATAAAAACGAAAGGGTTCGTGGAGGCCGCGCGCTCAATTGGCAGCAGCGTTCCTACCGTGATGTTCCGTCATATTTTGCCGGGTGTCGTACCGATCGCTTTATCGCAATTCATTATGGCGGCAAGCAATGCCATCCTGTTGGAGGCTTCCCTCAGTTTTCTAGGGCTGGGCGACCCATTGAATAAAAGCTGGGGAACGACCCTGTATTATGCACAGGCCAGAAGTGCTTTCCTGACGGATGCATGGCTATGGTGGATCTTGCCACCAGGTGTATTAATTACAGCGCTGGTTATCGGGTTTGCTTTTGCTGGCTACTCGCTGGAACAAATCTTTAATCCTCGGCTGCGGAAAGGGTGACTAGCCATGAATAAAGTTCTCGTCGTCGAAAATTTGCACACTCACTTTTTTACGGCAAATGGTGTAGTAGAAGCGGTTGAGGATGTCAGCTTTCACCTGGAAAAGGGGGAAATGCTCGGGCTGATCGGAGAGTCTGGCTGCGGGAAGTCCACCGTGATTCAGTCCATTCTGCGATTGCTCGAATACCCGGGGAAGGTCATGAGCGGGAAAGCCATGCTGGGCGAAGTCGACTTGTTGCAGGCGCCGGCAGAGCAGATTGAGAAGCTTCGCTGGAAATCAATTTCTGTTATTCCCCAAAGCGCGATGAATGCCTTAAATCCTGTATTTACGGTCGGGGAACAAATTATGGAAGCGATTTTGTTACACGAAAAAATAACGATGGACGAAGCGATTCGACGAACAGAGCAGCTATTAGAAATGGTCGGGATTCCCAAGCAAAGGCGCAAGTCGTACCCACATGAATTCAGCGGAGGAATGAAACAGCGTGTAGCCATAGCGATGGCGCTAGCCTGTAATCCGCAGGTCGTCATCTCAGATGAATCGACGACCGGGCTGGATGTTTTGACCCAAGCACAAGTCATCGCGATTTTGAAAGATCTGCAACGATCTATGGACTTGTCTATTATTCTTATCTCTCACGACCTGCCGATGGTGACAGCCATCTGTGAAAGGATTGCCATTATGTATGCGGGCAAGATTGTGGAATGTGGGACAACGGAACAATTGATTACGAACCCAAGACACCCGTACTCACAAGGTTTGCTCGCTGCCACTCCCGATATTAATGACCCCGAGAAAGAATGCCGTTCGATTCCGGGGACAGTGCCGCTGCTCATAAACCCGCCAAAAGGGTGCAGATTTCATACGAGATGCCAGCATGTGCAAGACAAATGCAAGGTAGAGTCACCTCCAATAAGAGAAGTGCATGAAGGGCATTTTGTATCCTGTTTTGTAGGAGGGTAAGACATGGCAATCACAAAAAAGTCGCAATCCAACGATGATTTGGTGACGGTGCAAAATCTGGTCAAACGCTTTGAAAAGAAGCAGGGAGCGTTTTTTCGCAGCAAAAAGACGACGGTCTATGCAGTAAACAATGTGAATTTCTCTATTAAAAAGGGGGAAATTCTCGGGATCATCGGGGAGAGCGGGTGCGGGAAAACAACGACTGCTCGAATGATTATGCGGCTTACAAAAGAATCATCCGGTCAAATTCTTTTTGATGGGCAAGACTTGTGTCGATTAGGGGAACGGGCAGTGAGGGGAATTCGGCAAGAGATGCAAATGATATTTCAAGACCCGTACGATTCATTGAATCCGGGAATGACTATTCTTGAAATCTTAATGGAACCGCTCCATGCCCATCAAAAAGCGAGTACCTTTGAAGAGAAGAGGGAGCAAGTACTTCAAATTCTCAATCATATTGAGCTGAGACCTGCCGAAAGCTATTTGCAGCGATATCCGCATCAGCTAAGCGGGGGACAGCGGCAAAGAATTGCAATCGCTCGAGCGCTCATTTTAAAACCAAAGTTCGTTGCGGCTGATGAGCCGACCTCCATGTTGGATGTGTCGGTCAGAATGGGCGTTTTGCAGCTATTAAAATCATTGAAGAACGAAATGGGTCTGACGATGCTGTTTATTACCCATGACCTGTCGACGGCTGCCTACATGTGTGATCGGATAGCTGTTATGTATCAAGGGAATATCGTCGAGATCGGACCGACCCATGAGATTCTGTATCATCCCTCTCACCCTTACACACGCGCACTCGTAGCGGTGGTATCTGATCTTAATCATTTTCTCAAACACAGGCAAGAGCTGATAGTCGATGGGGAAGTGCAGAATGAAGGAATCCAAAGAGGGTGTCCTTTTCTTGTCCGCTGCCCCCATCAGGTTGACCACTGCCGGAATATGGTGCCTATGCTAGAGCGAATCTCATCCGACCACTATGTTTCATGTATCCATCACCCGGGGGAATATGAGAGCGCAAAGGCTGCCAACAGGCATGCAAACTAGTAAATGTGTGAGCCCTCTCGACAGCAGTCAGAGGGTTTTCTTGTTCGTTTTGTCCTATTTTGTTGGCGTAGGACATACTTTACAATGAGGGAAATATACTCGGGGGTGGTATCTTGAGCGCGGTGTATCAGGTCCTGATCTACGTCGGTTTCGCTTACGTTTGCTTCACTTGGTTTATATGGCGACGAAAGCAGGGAATCGATCATATGCAAGGCATGATGAGCACGATGTCCGTCAGTATGATGATTGGCTTGATCGGAGGGTTGATCCTCGGCGATGTTTACAGGGGAGACCTTTATGTATCCACCATGTGGGGAATGCTGGCAGGTGGACTGTCTGGTTTTCTGCTAGGAGTTCCATTGTCGATCCTGAGTATTGTAGAAGGAATCTTATCAGGCGTCATGGGCGGGATGATGGGCGCCATGCTGGGAGAGATGGTCCCTAGTGAAAAAGTAGAGCCTCTCCTGTTTGTTTTCGTCATGCTCTATACCGTATGTATGCTGCTAGTAGCCAAGCTGATTGATTTTAATAAAAAAGAAACGAAGTGGTCCTCCATTTTTCATCATCCTGCCGCTCCAGCTGTGTTGCTGCTTGCCGTCTTCTTCTGGTTTCAATCATTACCGTTTCCATCTCCGGCTCTTTATGCAGGCGATCGCGCGATAGAAATCAACCTCACAGCCGTCGACTTTTCCTATAAACCGAACCAATTTACCGTGAAAAAAAATACGGAGATCAAAGTGGTCTTTCAAAATGATGGCAATGTAGAGCACGATATCGAGGTTGTGTCCCATGGAAAAATTGTAACGATTTCAGAATCAAGCACGGAACATCAGCATGGAGCAAAGGCTGAGGGCGTGGTTCATTTGCACGCCAAACCGGGAGAGTCTGTTGAAACAGTATGGAAGGCATTGGAGGAAGGAACCTATGAATTTTATTGTACGATCCCTGGACACAAAGAAAGCGGCATGATAGGACGCTTGCAAGTGACGGGATGAAGCAAAGGAGAGGCGAATCATGCCTTTCTTTTTTTCTTCATAGTTTCCTCACAACCTTTTTGTAAAATAAAAGAAAAGGAAGCCACGCGCGGAGGAGAAGCATGGATTGGTATTCGTACTTGTATCAATATGGAGCATGGATCAGCAAGCCCTTTTCCGATTTGTATTACGGAATGGGTGAACAAGCACCGTTGATTGGAGCGTTGTTGCTCGGGATCGTTGGGGCGTTTGCACCATGCCAGTTATCAGGGAATGTGGCTGCATTTACAGTGTTCGGGAAGAATGTCGTCGTCAAAGGTGGCTTTCGTAGTCATGTATGGATGTTCATCCTTGGCAAAGCAGTCGTGTATTCAGCTTTGGGAGCAATCGTATTTGCGTTCGGCGAACAACTCTCTACACAAGCGATTCCTTTGTTTCAGTGGGCGAGAAAATTACTAGCACCGATGTTTATTTTGATTGGATTGTTCTTAATCGGATGGATTCGACTGCCATTTCTACATACGCAATCATTTGAAGAAAAAATCAAGCGTTTTTCGGAGCGATTTGAGGGAAAGACACAATCCTTTTGGCTTGGCGTTGCCTTTTCCCTCGGGTTTTGTCCGACGATGTTTTGGCTCTTTTTTGGACTGACGATGCCTTTGATGTTCACGAGCTCGTTCGGCCCGATCATTCCCACTGTATTTGCACTTGGCACGGCGCTACCGCTACTCATCGTTTTACTGCTACTTGCCGTTGCCAGTGATAGCCCTTCTCTCATGAAGAACACAAGGAAATGGGGGGCAGTAACGCAAAAATTGGCTGGAATCGTGTTTGTCCTGCTCGGTATTTCGGACTTCATGGCATTTTGGTAAGGCTGCGACAAGATAAAATACGAAAAGGTGGATCGGATGAAAAAGATATGGATAACGAGCGCTCTGATGGTCGTACTCGCTATGGTAGCGCTAGTATTTTGGAATACCAAACAAACATTGCAAATCATAGATTCAGAACAGTTGGCGCAATGGATGACGGATGAAAAAGAGATGGTGATTGTGGATTTGCGCGAGCCTGAATTGTTTGAAGAGGGGAGAGTCCCCCATGCCATTAATATTCCTTTTGCAGAGATCAATGAGAAATACAGGAGTATACCCACAGACAAGAAAGTCGTCTTCGTCTGTCATACCGGAAGGATGGGAGTGGAGAGCGGAAACCTCTTGCTTGAAAATGGATACAAAGATGTTGCGAATCTGGACGGTGGCATGGCGAAATGGACTGGACAGGTGGAATCGTAGATGTTAGCCGCTTTCCTTTTACAGAGGAGGGCGGTTTCTTCGTTTTGGGGGATCAATCACGCCTACTGGGTGGGCTGCATAGTGTAGTCATGAAGGAATAGACAATGCAAGTTGGAGGAGGATATTGGCATTGCATTCGCAAACACGCGACTACTATCCGTATGTAGGTCCTTATGATCCTTGTCCGCCGATTCGGGTGAAGACGTACCAGGTGCCCCCTCAGCTGTTCATGACATTTCAGCCGGAGAACTTACCACAATACAGCCCGATGGAAGCGTTGAAATTAGGTACGTTATGGCCGGCACTTTTTAGCCCCTATGATCCCAGACTGAGTCATTTGGGGAGGGAGCACTCATGACAGCTGAAAATAGATTTGGCGATGAACAATATTACGCATTGCTTGAACAGCTGCAAGCGATCGACTTTGTACTGGTAGAGCTCAGTCTTTATTTAGATACGCATCCCACCGATCAGAATGCGCTTCAGCAGTTTAATGATTTAACGGAGCAACGCTGGGTTTTGGCGAACGAATATGAGAAATTGTACGGACCTTTGCAAAATCTTGGCCGTAGCTATTCAGGCTATCCGTGGCAGTGGAATGATGATCCATGGCCTTGGCAAGTTTAGAAGAGAGGGATAACGAAACCGATGTGGATCTATGAGAAAAAACTGCAGTATCCGGTTCGTGTTAGTAAGTGCGATGTGAGAATGGCGAAGTACTTGATTGAGCAATATGGAGGGGCGGATGGAGAGCTGGCTGCCGCTCTGCGTTATATGAACCAGCGGTATACGATCCCGAATAAAGTGGTCGGATTATTAACGGATATCGCTACGGAAGAGTTTGCGCATCTCGAAATGATTGCCACGATGGTGTATAAGCTGACCAAAGACGCGACTGTCGAAGAGTTGAAGGAAGCGGGACTGGGTGACCATTACGCCAATCATGATCGGGCGCTCTTTTACAACAATGCCAGCGGTGTGCCATGGACGGCAGCCTATATTGCTGCCAAGGGCGATCCGATCGCGGATTTGTATGAGGACATCGCAGCTGAAGAAAAAGCCCGCGCGACGTATCAATGGCTGATTGACATGACCGATGATGTTGATTTGCAGGACAGCTTGAAGTTTTTGCGAGAGCGGGAAGTCGTTCACTCTATGCGTTTCCGCGAGGCTGTAGAGATTTTGAAGGAAGAGCGGGATGCGAAGAAGATATTTTGAGAGGGAAAAAAGAGAGCTGGTGGGCTCTCTTTTTTCTAATTTAGCTGTGGGGTTCAAGTTAGTAATGGTACTGGTATGACGATAATGGACTTCTGTCCCCATTTATGATCGAAGTAAACATCGCAATTCAGCAATTCCGCGACATCCCGCAACGGTACAACCAGAATCGTATTATTGTAAAGTTTTGCATTTGCAGATGCAGTGAATTCGATACCATCACGCAAAAATTTATTGCTACCAACGGGTATGGTTATGTTGGAGGGGCCTCGTATTATTGTTGCAGTCTGAGTTGGATTGTCCCATTGGATAGTGCCATCGAGAGCTTCTACTAGTTCACGAAGGGATACATAGGTGATATCGTTTTCAGCAAAGGTTTGATTCAACAGTTTTTGATTATTTGCGGTCACGTTCAAGGCAGATTCTTGATAAGGAGCAGTTGCCTTATATTTAAAGCGAATATCAGCTCTTACTTGATACAAGTCAGTATACTTAGTTTTTAAATAGTTGATAGGTATCTTAAACGATGTTCTTGCATATTGTCCTGGCTCTAACCTGAATGACTCATTGATAACAGGGTGGCTATTCTCTGGATAGAATAATCCATCTTGTCTATAGTCTATTGCTTCGACTCCGGAGTAGATAAATTTCTCGGCTGTTGCCTCTCCCCGATTTACGAGGATCATATGCGCGATATAATGGGTGTCTGTAAATTCATAAGCAGTCATTTTTGTGTATATGTATGGACGGGGTTCTGCTTTTTTGCCAAGTGTATATGTATACGTTGGCTTTAAGTAAGCATCGGTTAAATCTGATGCCTTTGTAACAGAAGGAACAAGATCAAAGGTTAAGAGCTCTGTAATACCTAACTCGTTGTCTCCTGGGTGCATGACTGGGTAGGAAAAGTAATCAACATCGGAGTCAATATTTATTTTCTCCCCTTTGTTATTATATAGATCAAGTTTTCCGGAAAGGTCTAATAGTTCATAGGGACTGACATTTCCCCAACGCATGTAACCTGTTGCGTAGTGACTTCCATCTTGTCTTGTTGCGAACTTTAATTCCGTCAATTCAAACTGCAAAGGATTCTTCTCAAATGATGCCAAGGACACTGGAACCGAAGCAAAGAAAATAAAAAAGATTGCAAGAAGGCACGTGAAAAGTCTAACGATTTTCACCATTTCAAATCACCCCAAGATTGAAAATATCATGCTAGAAAAGCCTTCAGGAAAGAAGGCTTTTCTCTACTCATCGATAAGATTATACGGAATGACAATGATGGTTTTCTGACCCCATTTATGTTCAAAAACAACATTGCAATCCAGCATATTCGCAACATCTCGTACCGGAACGACCAGAATGGTGTTATTGTACAGCTTCGCTTTTCCCGACACAGTAGTCTCGAAACCATCATTAATGAAGCGATCACTTCCAACCGGAATGACTATTTGCCTATCATATTCCATGATTTTGTCTCTCTGTATGAGCGTTGCCGTTTGGGTTAGATCATTCCACTGGATAGTAGCACCAAGAACGTCGGCTAACTCGCGAAGGGAAACATAAGTGACATCATTTTCAACAAAGGTTTGTTGCACAAGCTTTTTATTATTTACGGTTACACTCACTGGTGAGTCGTCTTTATACGGGGCAGAATTATCGTGTGTATAGGATATGCTAATTTTTTTAATATCATTATAGTTTTTGAATTTAGAATCTATAAAATCTATCGGTACTTCAAAGGATAGTCTTACAAATTTGCCCGGTTCTAACCGTAAAGACGAATTGATAGTAGCGTGGCTAGTTTCGGGATAGATGTGAATCATTCCGTTTGTGTCTGTGAATGAAAGGCCAGCATATTTAAAATTTGTGGCTGTAGCCTCTCCCTGATTAAGAATGAGGGCATGAGCGACAAGTTTGTCCTCTGACATCCCATAAGTTAGTGTCTCCGTAATGAGGTTTGCGCTAAGTTCAGCTTTTTTTCCTAATGTAAATGTATACGTTGGCTTAATGTAAGCACCAGCTATATCTGATGCCTTTGTGACAGAAGGAACAAGATTAAAGATAACAAGCTCTGTAGTACCTAACTCGTTATCACCTGGATCCATGAACGTGCTGTAAAAGTAATCTATTTCAGAATCTATGTTTATTTTTTCCCCTTTGCTATTATACAGATCAAGTTTTCCATGAAGATCTAATAATTTATAGGGACTGACATTTCCCCAACGCACATAACCTGACGCGTAGAGACTTCCATTATGGTTTGTTTCGAGAGTTAATTCCGTAAACTCAAACTGCAAAGGATTCTTCTCAAATGATGCATAGGACACTGGAACCGAAGCAAAGAAAATAAAAAAGATTGCAAGAAGGCACGTAAAAAGTCTAACCATTTTCACCATTTCAAATCACCCCAAGATTGAAAATATCATGCTAGAAAAGCCCTCCAGAAAGAAGGCCTTTTCCTCATACATCCATAATAATCGGCAGGATCATGGGTCTGCGCTTTGTTTTGGCATATACGAATTTCCCAATCGATTCCCGCATTCCTTGCTTCAAGCGGTTCCACTGACTCACATTCGCTTCCTGCAAATTGGTGATCACCTCGGATGCAATGCGAGTCGCTTCTTCCAACAGGCCCTCAGATTCGGGGGCATGAATGAATCCGCGAGAAATAAGGTCGGGACCCGACAAAATCTTGCCGTCGGTTTTACTGCGTGTCACAACGATCACGAGAATACCATCTTCCGAAAGATGTTTGCGATCCCGTAATATTCCATTCCCTACATCACCGATTCCTAAACCATCCACCAAGGTATTTCCGGCAGGGATTTTTCTTTCCTGCACAGCTACACCATCCTGAATATCCACGACATCTCCGTTATTTACAATGAAAGTGGACTCGAAATCAACGCCGACGGATTCAGCCAACAGACGATGCTGATGGAGCATCCGATACTCCCCGTGAATGGGGATAAAGTATTGTGGCTTCATGAGAGTGAGCATGAGCTTCAACTCTTCTTGGAAGCCATGACCGGACACATGCAAGCCAGTCCCAGAGCCATAAATAACGTTGGCACCCATAATAAACAAGTTGTCGACGATTCGCGCCACATTCCGTTCGTTCCCTGGAATCGGGGAAGAAGAGAGGATGACGGTATCGCCGCGTTCTACTTTCACGTGCCGATACCCGGAGGTCGACAACCGGGATAAGGCTGCCATCGGTTCGCCTTGGCTTCCCGTGCATAGAACAGCGACACGGGCTGGATCGAGCTCGCTCACTTCCTCGATTTCAACCAGTATGTCTTCTGGGATACGTAAATAGCCTTGTTCCGATGCGATTTTGACCACATTGACCATACTTCGGCCCAGCAAAGCTAGCTTTCGATTCGTCGCTTCTACGGCATCAATGACTTGTTGCAGGCGGTATACATTGGAAGCAAACGTCGAGACAAATATTTTCTGCTGTGCCTTACTGAATGCTTCTAACAAACGATCACCCACGTTCTTTTCTGATGGAGTAAAGCCTGGGCGCTCCGCATTGGTACTCTCCGACAACAAGGCCAATACACCTTTCTGCCCGATTTCAGCCATTCTGTGCAAATCGGGGGATTGCTTATGCACCGGCGTTAAATCAAATTTAAAATCGCCCGTATGCACTATAGAGCCTGCTTTTGTCTCAAACACGACACCCAAGCAATCAGGAATACTATGGTTCGTTTGAAAAAAGCTGATCGTGAGCGAGCCTAATGAAATGGTAGAGTGACGATCGATGGAGATGAGGGTGGACTGATGAAGCAAATCATGCTCCTTCAGCTTTAATTCGATAAGACCTAACGTTAAACGGGTACCGTAAACAGGGACGTTTAATTGTCTTAAAAAATAGGGAATGCCCCCGATGTGATCCTCATGCCCATGCGTGACAATCAAGGCTCGGACTTTTTCCTGATTTTCCAGCAGATAACTAATGTCCGGTATGATCAGATCGATTCCTAAATAACTCTCATCCGGGAACTTCGCGCCACAATCGATGAGGACAATTTCATCCCCGCATTGAATCCCGTACATGTTTTTGCCGATTTCATATACTCCTCCTAAAGCAAAAATTGAAAGAGTTTCATTCCATGCATTCATACGCAGTCACTGACCTCCCCAAATCATCTTGTGGTTACTCTTACCTATTGGAAAGCTGAGTATGTATGGATAGCTGGTTAGATCATCAGGCAAAAATGGATGAATGAACCAATCAGGAGTCGGGCACACTGGGGTAAGACTCATTTTGGAAGGGAGCAGCTCCGGTGAAAACCAAACGATTTCTTTTCCGCTTGTTTCTATTGATTGCCATTGCGGCTGGTGTGGAATGGTTTGTGTACGCGAACCAACAAGCGCAAACCGAAGTGGTAGCAGACGAGTCGCACGCTCAACATGCAGCGCCGACACTCGCTGTGACGCATACCCTTGAGAAAGATGATTTGCAGCTCAAATTGGCCGTTACGAACTTCTCTTTTTCCCTCGAAAACATGGGGAAAGAAAACAAGCACGGGGAAGGTCATGTTCATCTGTACCTCGACGGCAAAAAGATCGCCAAAGTATTTGAGCCTAGCTATGTCATGAAGGATATCCCGGCTGGGAAGCATGAGGTCAAGGTGGAATTGGCCCATAATAACCACGAGTCGTATGGTGTTGCAGAGAGCTTTTCCATTGAGGTAAAGCCCTGATAAGCAAGGGTAACTGTTGGGAAAAGGAAAAAAGCCGACTTCGATACGCCTTGTGGCTTTCGAACTGTCGGCTTTTTTTATGGATAGACTAGCGCATATGCACACTGACTTTTGCTTGCTGATCTGGCAGGGCAATCACTAACGTCGGATAGCTGATGACTTGCGTTTTCATCGAACCAGGTGCTGGTGCTTGTACCCGAACGTGTACGGCAAAGCCATGAGGGCCTGTCCGCTTGACTTGGTCCGCCACTAAACGATATCCTCCTGTAGGGCGCTGTCCTGCACCCACGACTACATAGGATTTTCCATTGGCACGAACAATGGTGTGTCCGCCATTTTTTCGAACTTTCTTCAAAGCTTCCTGCACAGCCGGCGGATAGGGAGCAGCAACGGCCTCGTAAGCAGCATCTGCTTGTACAGCCTCTTTCGCGACAGGCTCAGATACGGTAGGATGTTGAGGTGACAAAACTTGTGTACCTGTTACTGCCAAGGTTGCTGTTAAGAGTAAGCTAGGAAATACATGCAACATCAAGATCCCTCCAATAGGTAAAAGTAATGAATCGAACATCATATAGACTGAGGTGACAGGCGTGCGTGTGAAGGATTCGCTGGAATACCTGTCCGAATCAACGCGACAAGCGATTCTACATGAACAGACCAAACGATATCAGATTGCCGAAGAGCATGATTTAACAGCTAGATTATTGGATCCCGTTTTTATTGGGCAAGTATGGGAACAGGCAGATGAGCTGGAACGAACCGTTATCCGGCTTTTCGTAACGAAAGCGACGAGAGGCTTTTTTAGCAAACGAACTTGGGAACGTGAAACGGCAAAAGAGCACAGACATCTGTCAGTCGGCTTGACGAAATTGCGACGGCTTGGACTGATCTTGACTGTACGGAAAATGTGGAGTGAGATCGGCTATTTGATGCCACAAGAGGTTCGAGAGCAGTTGACGAATCAAATGCTGCCGGAAGCCTCTCAGGCTTTTGTTTCTCTTTCAAAAACGCTCCCTTATTATATATCAGCAGGCAGAGGGATACAGCTGGATCTTTTTGGGCTTCTACTGTTTATTCGAGACAACCAAATTCCCATTACGCAAAAAGGAAGCATTCATCGCAGGATGTCGCAAAAAATGCTGCCGCTGCTCTCGTTTACAGACGAGCATGTAAAAGGAATCGTGATTCCGCCGCTCGATCAGGAACAAAGAGAGGGCTTATCCTTGACCGTTGTCCTTGATATTGCGCTCAGACTAAGCTTGGTGCGTAGGGAAGAGCGAGAACTCGTACTCGATCTCAAACGAACGAAGCAATGGCTGCATCAACCGCCGCTCGTACGTTGGGAAGAGATGTACCAACTCGTGATGGAACAATTTTTGCCGCATGGTGACTGGTGGGAATTTTTCATTCAATTGATGAGACAGGTTCCTGTCGAGCAGTGGTGTTCCATCCATGAGCAATTGCGCATGCTAAAAGAAGCAGGATTCCCTTTGCCCGACAATGCAGAGGAGATCATTGTGGAGCAATGGCTGCATTTGCTGTTAGGCTTGGGATGGATTCAGCTCGGGATGGACGAGGAGCGAGGGATTTTTTGGCGTTGGAGCAGCTTGCCGCGATTATCGTCGGAGGAAGGCTGGTTTGTGGACCCCACAGGTGCCATTACAATTCCTCCGCTTGTCCCATTGCTGGATGTATGGGAGATCAGCCGGTTTTGCCAGCTCCAATTTGACGGGCAATTGATTCGGGGTGAATTGCAAGCAAGGCTGTTGCAAACGTATTTGTCTCAAGGAGGGACGGAGGAACAAGTCATCGAAAAGCTCCGTGTCTCCTGTGTTCATCCGTTGCCTGAGGGCTTGATTGAGGTAGTGAGCCAATGGGCCAGAACAGCAAGGCAGATTCAAATGGAGCCGTATTTCCTCGTTCGGACAGCTCATGCTGGATTTCTGGAGGAATGGCACGAAATTCCTGACTTTCACCCATTTCTTACCCAAGTGATATCGCCGACTGCGTTTTTGATTCCATACTCGCAGGAAAAAGAACTGATCCGTTTACTTCGTCACTTCGGTTATGAGCCGCAAGTGCTGTCACATGTTGCTAGTGCAAGCAAAGAGCTCCAGCCGCACCAAAACAGTCAAGACGGGAATAAAGGCTTGCTTCTCATCGAACGGCCTTGGGATGGTTATGCTATAGAAAACACGTTCCCTGAGCAAAATGAGCAAATCGCAGCACTACCCAAAATGTGGACGAAGCATTTCCAATCGTATCATCCACAGTCCATGCGGCATTTGTTTAAGCGTGCAATAGAACTGAAGCTGGAAGTCGAGATCCAGCAAAGCGGAAAAGAAAAGCTGCGAGGGCTACCGACAGAAGTACGCCTGGAAATGGGGTATTGGATGGTTACGATTGCAGGACAGAGCAGCAAACAGTGTTACCGTCTCGACACCATTGAGCGAGTGCGCATTGTAGTGCCTGAATATCTGTACTAAGGGTGTGCATCATGATACAATCAGGAATGACGTAAAGTTTTCAAGCTTTACGGCGAAAGGAGGTCTCGCTTTATGGAAACATTGGAAGCTGTGGATATGTCACAGTTGATCATGGAGTCTCATGAGCTGTCCACGATGATTAACCAATCGCGCGAGGTCTCGGGGTATCTGGAGGCCAAACGCCAAATGGAAGCAGATGAGGAAGTGCAACGTCTGCTCGTCGTGTTCGAGGCTAAGAAGGAACAGTACGAAGATGTGCAACGGTTCGGGAAGTATCACCCGGATTACAATCATATATCCAAAGAAGTACGGGAACTGAAGCGCACCATTGAACTGAGGGATTCCGTACAGGCATTCAAACGAGCAGAGGATGCTCTGGATGAGCTCTTGTATCAGGTGAGTAGAACCATTGCTCATTCCGTATCGGAAACGATCAAGGTGCCGAGCAACAATCCATTCTTAGAGGCGCAGGGTAGTGGTTGCGGGACAGGCGGAAGCTGCGGCTGCAGTGTGAAAAAGCCATCGTAATTTACGCTGTTCCCGATTCATTTTGGCGCAGCAGAAAGCAGTCTTCACAAAGATTGCCACAGCAAAATTGCTTTTCGTCAGGTACGCGAAAGCGAAAGCGGTACACATGCTGCATGTCATCAGAACGCACGTAAATGCATTCTGGCTTTAATTTGGTATCAGTGGTCAGGCGCTCTCCTGTTTTCATGAGCTGCTTTGTCAGCAAAGGAGCAGAGAGCGTACTGCATACATAGAAAAAGAGCTGGCCTGCATATGTTCGCCAACTACTATGGGTCACGATTTTTTCGTGGTGAAGCGCTTCCTCGAATTGATGATAAAACGTAGCCAGCATAGACCACGATTCCTTTCTATAGTAAGCTTTCACCAATAAGTATACCACGATTGGGAAGGAGACCGACGGCAAAACATGAGAGAGCGACGGCTGGGGGTCGCCGTGTGGGTGAAAAACACGCGTGCCGCCAAAAATTTACGCAAATTTGGCACCATTCATTACATCTCCAAACGCTTAAATTACGTTTCGATGTATGTGGATGCAAATTTGTTGGATGAAACGATTCGCATTATGGAAAAGCTGCACTTCGTAACGAAAATTGAACGTTCCCATCGCCATGAGATCCCGGTAGAATACAACAATGCCAGACCGGATAAGGCAAAGGAATACGATTATAAACAAGAGAAGAACCAGGTAATGGCACTAGCAGAGACCTTACAGACAGAAGAAAGCAGCCAAGCAACCGTTGGTTCGACATAAGTTTGTCAGAAGCTGCCATTTTTCGGCAGCTTTTTTGCTTTTGTTAAACTGGCGTACATGGTATGCTAAAGTGGAAGAAAACGAGAAGCCACGCGAATGAATGCGTTTTCAAGAGATAGATTAGTGAAAGAAGGGTGAGCATACATGATTCATCTGGATATTAACTGCGATATGGCAGAGGGCTTCAGCAGAGGCCGACAATCAGAGGATTTGGGGATTATGAAATGGATCACCTCCGTTAATATTGCTTGCGGATTGCATGCAGGGGATCCCCATATTATTTGCAGAACAATCGAAGCTGCACTCAAGCATGATGTGAAAATCGGGGCACATCCCGGTTATGCAGATATTCAAGGCTTCGGACGTCGCTCGATGAACTTGTCTGTTAATGAAGTGTATGAGCTGGTGCTGTATCAAATTGCTGCCTTGGCTGGGACGACAAAAGCACTCGGCGGGGAGCTGCACCATGTGAAATTGCATGGCGCGCTGTATAACGAAGCGGCTGAACGCCCAGAGCTCGCCGAAGCGGTTGTCCAAGCCATTGCGGATATTGATGAAGAACTGGTCCTCTATGCACTGTCTGGCAGCAAGCTTGTAGAGGCAGGCTTGGAACACGGGCTTCAGGTGGCAGAGGAAGTGTTTGCAGAGCGGGCTTATTTGCCGAATGGTCGATTGGCCCCGCGTGAGTTGGAAGGAAGCGTGCTGATCAGCAAGGAAGAACGCATGGAACAGACACGTCAGCTCGTTTTAAAACAAAGAGTAATGACCGTCAATGGCGAGCACATTGACTTGGCGGCCGATACCCTTTGTGTTCATCACGAGAGCCATGACATACTGCAATTCCTTGGCGAAGTACATAAATGGGCAAAGCAAAACGATGTGAAAATTGAACCAATCACAGCTCGATAAGTAAAAAGCCATCCAGCAATGCCATCCCATTATCGGGAAATGGACGTTGCTGAATGGCTTTTTTCATTTTTCCGTTCTTTGATTGTGCCGTTATCGATCAGGAAAATGACATCTGCGAGCTTCTCGGCCTCTTCACGATCATGGGTGACCAGCAGAAACGGGATGTTCCACATGGCTTGAAGGCGAAGCAACTCATCCTGACATTGAATACGCGTATCTGCGTCGAGCGCCGATAAAGGCTCATCAAGGAGCAGGATGTCTGGTTCCGTAGCAAGTGCACGTACGAGTGCCACCCGTTGTTTTTGTCCTCCGGATAACTGGTGAGGATATTTTTGCAGCAGATGATCGATTCCCACCGTGGACAACAATGGAGCCAAATTCAACTCATGTCCTTTTTTTAAGCCGTATCGAACATTTTGCTCGACCGTCATGTGAGGGAACAACGCATAATCTTGAAATAAATACCCGATGTTGCGTTTTTGTACGGGAAGCGGCTTCTGTCCTTCGCGATAAAAAACGTTCTCGTTTAATTGGATCACGCCAGTATCAGGATGAATCAGACCAGCAATACTGTTCAATATCGTTGTTTTGCCAGAGCCGGATGGTCCGAACAGCACGACAATTTCCTCCTGCACGGAAAAGGACACATCCAAAATAAAATCAGGCAAACGCTTCTGTATCTGGACAAAGAGCATTTACCATTCACCTGCCTTACTTTTGATTGGCGTACCTGCGCACGTTACGACGACTCCACCAATTCAGCCAGAGAGTCGTACCCATACCCAAAGAAACAATAATAATGACCCAAAACAATGCCTTATCCATTTGACCAGCCTCAACAGCAAAATAAATGGCGACGGGAATCGTATCGGTTTTCCCAGGGATGTAGCCTGCGAGCATCAGCGTAGCACCAAACTCCCCTAAACCACGGGCAAAAGAAAGAACAAACCCAGCCAACAGGCCAGGCCAAGCCAACGGAAAGGTAACGGTCCAGAATAATCGCCATTCGGAAGCGCCCATCGTGCGTGCCGCATTCTCCAAACGTAGATCGACCCCTGTGAAGGCAGCGACTGCACTCTGATACATCAACGGAAAGGAAACGACAATCGAGGCAATAACGGCTCCTGTTAGCGTAAAGACGACGGTAATATTGAACCATTCATGCAGCAGCTGGCCGAGAAAGCCGTTTTTTCCGAAAAGCATCAACAAGCCGAAGCCAACAACAGTGGGAGGGAGAACAAGCGGAAGCAAAAAGAAGGACTCCAGCACATTCTTCCCCCAAAAATCCTTTTGTGTCATCCACCGTGCAGATATCATCCCAAGGACAAATACAAAGGAGGTGGAGAGCGCAGCTACTTTAAGGGAGAGCATCAAAGGAGTAAGATTGGTTTCGATCACGCTTGCCACCTCCAATTCGATTAGGTTGGATTATTGAAACCCATACTTCTGTAAGATCGCTTTTCCTTTGTCGCTTGTCAAGTAGGCAAGAAAAGCTTTTGCTGCATCTGGGTTCTTCGATGCGCTGACAACCGCACCTGGATAAACGATCGGCTTGTGCCATTCAGGCTTGGCTGTCGCCAATACCTTTACATTTTTCGAAGCTGCGGCATCACTGGAGTAGACAATACCGACTTCCGCGTTACCGGATTCTACGAAGGTCAAAACTTGGCGAACATCGCTGCCAAATACCATTTGTGCCGAAAGAGAATCCCACATTTTCAGCGTATCCAATGTTTCTTTCGCATATCGTCCAGCAGGGACTGTCTCAGGCTCACCGACGGCAATATGCTTGATCGCTGCGTTGCTCAGCTCTTCAAAAGAAGAGATTGCTACAGCACTTGTGTTACCTGCAATGAGAACAAGCGAGTTTTTCGTGAAGTCTTGACGTGTGTCTTTGGCGATCAGTTGCTGTTCCTCTAGACCGTCCATGTCTTTTTTACTAGCCGACAAAAATACATCAGACGGAGCGCCTTGCGTAATTTGTGTGGCGAGTTTGCCCGAGCCTCCGAAGTTAAAGGTGAGGGTCGTTCCTGGGTTTTCCGTTTCGTATTGGGTTTTCAACTCATTCAAGGCATCCGTCAAGCTAGCAGCAGCAGAAATCATCAGTTCTACCTTTGCTGTTTCGGTTTTGGTTGGCTCACTCGTTTGTGGTGCTGTTTGCGTTGTTGAGCAAGCAGTGAGCATCAAGCAAAATGCCATCAATAAGGCTAACCAGTGCTTCTTCATAAAAAAAGACCTCCATAATTATATTTAGTTATAATTAATTATAACTGGATATAACTAGATTATATGGATTCGTAATGAATAATCAATTGCGATTTTACGACACTTGTTTGACAATAGAGCAAAGGAGATAACGGAGGCGGAACATGAGTCAACAAAATTCTTATACCACCGAAGAAATAGCAAAAATTCTACGTATTTCTAAGCTGACGGTCTACGATCTGATTAAAAAAGGAGAGCTGCCCGCTTATCGCGTCGGTCGGCAAATGCGCGTAGATGAAAGCGATCTGGAAGCGTACAAGGCGAAGGCAAAGGGAGAGTACAGACAAGCCTCAGCCGTTAGCATCCCTCAGACAGGACAAGCTCAGCAATTGACACGACATGAGCAGGCTGGTACAGGCCGCAATATCATTATCAGCGGGCAGGATGTGAGCTTGGACCTACTGGCGGGGCATTTGGAGAAAAAGGATGAGGCATACCGACCGCTTCGCTCGTACGTGGGCTCTCTGAACAGCCTCGTAGCGATGTATACGGGTAAGGCTGATATCGTCAGCACGCACTTGTACGATGGGGATACCAATGAATACAATGTCCCGTATATTCGTCGCATTTTGTGTGGGCATCGATTTGTTGTCATCAATATGTTGTCACGTTGGGCCGGATTCTACGTTCAGGCAGGCAATCCGAAACAGATTAAAGCATGGAGCGATTTTACGAAGCCGGGCATTCGCATGGTCAATCGGGAAAAAGGGTCTGGTGCACGTACGCTGATTGAAGAGCAGTTTCGACTGGCAAAAATAGCGGGGAGTGACGTGATTGGCTATGAACGGGAAGAGTCCAATCACCTGGCAGTCGCAGGGGTAGTAGCTCGGCGCGAGGCAGACGTAGGGGTGGGCATTGAAAAGGCAGCTTCACTCGTCGGCGTAGAGTTTGTCCCAACTATGCGTGAGCGATATGACCTCGTTTTGTTGAAAAATAAGGACAATGAACCGCTCATTCAGGCTGTTCTTGATGTTCTCGGATCGCGTCCGTTTCAAAAGGAATTGGAAGCGGTCGGGGGCTATGATCTTAGCCAGACCGGAAAAATTATGTACGAAACCTGGTAAACGCTAAAGAAAGCTGCCAATCATTACGATACAATGAGTGGCGGCTTTTTTATTTCACCTAGGAAAGACCATTGTCAAATAAGGTGTTTTCTCTACAGAATCTCCTGAATTTCTACTCAGTTTGACATATATTTGCTACAATGAAACAAAAACATTTAGCGCCTGCCGCCGGGCGGTTTATTATATGGGGGCTGTCATGAAATCACTACATAAAACAAGCTTGCTAGTATGTGTGACGATCCTCGTTTTTTTTGGCTCAGTTGGGGTCGTCGCGTATTGGCCAGCCATTTCTCAAATCATTGCCATGAATCAATCACCTGAGGAGGAGCAAAAGTTCGTCGATCCATTTTCATATGATCCGCCTCTGCCGTCTTATGTAAAGGATTTGAACCCTGTATATAAGATTCAAGCTGAATTACATACGTCCGAAGCGAAAATAACCGGAAACATGACCTTGGAGTTCGACAACCCGAAAACTCCAGAAGTACGCCTGTATATTTACGACTACCTTTGGAACAAAATGACGGTGAAGTCGATTCGCTACAAGGACAAGCCACTTTCTTTTGAACGTGGTCAATCGCTGGTGAAGATGGCAAATCCTCTTGGTAAGGAGCTTCGAGGGGCACTAACCATTGAATTCGAGAACCCTGTTCCACGTAGGGGCACACGTTTTGGGGTCAAAGACGATATATGGACGTTGACGACATGGTACCCGATGCTCGGGGCACAAAATCAAAAAGGTGTATGGTATGACCCACCGCAACGCGTTGATTTTGGTGATCCATTCGTTTACCACTATGGAGATTACGATGTGTCGTTTACCTCACCACAAGGCTACAATTGGGTCAGTTCATGGGGCAGAGGACAAACGAAGTCAATCGGTGGCAGTAAGCAACAAGTCCATTATCAAGCAAAAAATCTGTTGAACTTTGGACTGGTGGGAAGTCCGCTTTATCACATCGAAACGATTCAATTTGCTCCGAATTTAACGGTTGATATTGCTTCCGTTGATAAAGGAAACATAGAAAGAATCAAGAACATTGCCCAATCGGTATTTCCTACTTTTATCGACATGTACGGTCCGTTGCCGTATCCGCACGTGGCGATTGCGGAAACAAGTTCAGGAACGACGTACGCCATGGAGTACGCGAATCTCGCCGTATTCAAAAGAGACATGCATTCCAACAATCTGATTGATCATTGGCTGCCGCATGAGGTAGGGCATCTTTGGTGGTATAACAGTGTGGCTACATTGGAGTCCTCGCATGGGTGGCTTGATGAGGGGCTGGTGGAGCTCGGTGTGTCTCATTACTTGCAGAAGCGTTATGGTGCCCAATCAGCTACGACTTTGTTAGATGAGTACAACCGGGATGTCAAACGTTTGCAAGAGCGTTATCCAAATGGAAAGCTGGACAAGCCATTGCAGAAGTTTGCCACCGAAGAAGAGTTTAAGCTGACCTGGTATTCCCGAGGGGCACTCCTGTTTGACAACCTGCGGCGCAAAATTGGTGACGATGCCTATAAGCGATTCTTGCAGCGCGTCCAGCAAAATTATCATGGTAGTGTCATTGGTGCAGAGCATCTCGATCAAGCGCTTGGGCAAACCTTGCAAGGGGAAGCGAAATATTTCACTCTGTATACCAACAGTGCAAATAAGAATGGCTTTGGTGCAGTGCAATTGGAGCCCTATATCACCACGATCATCAATAACATGAGCTTTTATCCATCGATTCCCGCTCGGGTCACACAAAATACGGTGTATATTCCGTTGCGTGAGCTCGGTGAGAAAATGGGATTAGCGATTAGCTGGGACGACAAGAAACAAATGATCCGTGTAAAAGGAAATGGGCGCGAAGTATTTATAAAGGAACGGGAGCGCTTTGCTGACGTAGATGGGAAACGAATGGATTTAGGCAGTCCGTTAATCGAAATTAAAGAACGTACGATGGTTCCACTGTCATTTTTTGAAAAAGCATTAGGATATGAGACAGCGTACAATCAACAACAAAAAACAGTGAAGATTAATACATACTGAACGATTTGGAAAGGCGGCAGAAACAAAATGATGAACCTGGTGTTGGTCGGATTTATGGGAACAGGAAAAACCACGGTTGGCGCCGCGCTCGCTGCCTCTTTGAGAATGAAGCATACGGACTTGGATGATGCGATTGTGGAAAGTGAAGGTCGCAGCATTCCAGAAATCTTCACGGATCAAGGAGAAGCGTATTTCCGAGACGTCGAGACGAAACGTCTAGCTCAATTACTGGCAGCAGGCCCTCAGGTACTAACAACTGGGGGAGGAGCTGTATTACGGAAGCAAAACGTAGAGATGATGATGGAGCATGGCATCGTAATCGCGCTGCATGCCACGGAAGAGGAACTCATCAAGCGTTTGGAAAAGGATACAGGCCGGCCCTTGTTGGCAGGAGGAGTAGCGACAAGGGTAAAAACCTTAATGGCGGAGCGCGCAGGTGTATACGATTTCGCGCCGATTCAGGTGGATACGACAGGAAAGAGCCTTTCCGATATTGTGATGGAAATTACGAGCCAAGTGGTTGAAAGAACGCAGGACGGGGAACAATAGAGGGGACAGCGCTTGCGCCGTGGTGTGAATCCGCGAGTAAGAAGGAGGTCAAGTGCGATGTCCTTTCAGGAATATTTAAAGTACCTGACGAAACTGTTTGTTCAGTACATGGATACTCCAAAAGATGAACGCCGTTTGCGTAAGACTCCACGCGAGTCCTGGTCGTCACGCTGGTTTGGTGCCATTCCCATGTCCATTCGACTGTTGTGGCGCAAATAAAATTCGTAAACCTATCATGAACGAAGACGGAGGGTGCATATGGCGAGAGTAGCGGTAGAAAATTCCCTGTCTGAAGTGTCCAAGATGCTGCGTCAAAATGGTTATGAAGTTGTTGATTTAGGCAACTGGCAGCAGGTGGTAGACGCGATTGTCATTACAGGCCAGGATATCAACGTACTGGGTGATCAAAACAAAACGATTACAGGAGCTCCCGTCATTAATGCAGAGGGAATGACGGTCAATGAAGTTTTTCATGCCGTTCATGAACGTCTCTCTCCTACGGAACATCGGTGAATAGAAAACGTAAAAAACAAGCTCTCCAACCGGTTATTCGGCAGGAGAGCTTGTTTCGTTTACAAAAAATCGTCCGACACGATGTGCATACGAATACGGGACAAAGCGCAGGCCCTCATCCCATACGCCAACATAAGCATTTTGGTCATTCCATATATGCAGGGACCCCACGACAAAGGGTGCCAAAACCTGTGACTGATGTATCGGGACGGCTAATGTTACCGGCGAGGTATAATCTTGCTGCCACAATTGGTTCCAGGACACGTCTGTGTCTGTTGTACTCATTTGGCTGACCCACCCGATATGATCAAAAGGATCAGCCTCGGCTGCGTTTAAAATTCTCATTTGAGTCAGGCGTTGTCCATTTTGTATGAGCTGCTCGCCTGCAAAAGCATCGACAGCTGGCTCACTAATTTGAAAGGAAGTGGGATACATTTCTCCCGTTTTTGCATTGACCATTTGTGTATCTGACTTCTGGGTGATCAGCCAGTAGGAAGCGAACCCGTCATAAACTGGCTCTGCCGCGATTTCTTTCGGAGCAAAAGCGTCATCGAACAAGATGTACTCCCCGACACCGTATTCCAGCAGAACAAATTTCTCATGGGAATTAGAATCAGGTGCTTCTCCTATCACCAAATACCCTACTTGCTTGTCCGCTTTTTTTATACTTACCAGCCATTGATGCTGCCCTGCACCTAGTGTTTGCACGTCCGTTTTTGCGTCCTGCCATTGCTTGAATTGAGGGTCTCGGCTTGCGATTGCATCCATCCATTCTCGAATTTGTGCTTGGAATTGCTGGTCCCAGCTTGCTTCGTCTTGCGCAAAAGCAGGTAAGGAGAGCAGCATCAGAGACAAAAGAGCAGCGATAAAAGGAAGAAATCGTCTGGTCACAACTATGCACCACCTTTTGTAAAGGCTTAACCTATTCCTATTGTAACCAGCTATGACAAAAAGATTTGTTGCAACGTGTCTTTTCTGTTTCACATTTTCTCGTTGATCTTTTACATGATTCGCCCTGATGCGGGGAGATGTCGCATGCTTTTTGCTTTCGATGACCGCATGAGCGGAGGAACGGAAGATAAATAGAACAAGCCGCCATTGATGAACGAAACCTCGATCCGCGGCTCGTATTGCCATGCCAGCTCGTCTTTTCGGCGTTGTCTTTCCTCATCTGGCGTGCTCTTTTTCCACTCTGCCTGATTAATCTCTTCGCGTGAAGTAGTT
This sequence comes from Brevibacillus sp. BC25, assembly GCF_000282075.1. NCBI lineage: Bacteria > Bacillati > Bacillota > Bacilli > Caryophanales > Paenibacillaceae > Brevibacillus > Brevibacillus sp. BC25. The sequence continues at coordinate 38,608 of NZ_AKIX01000078.1, read as the reverse complement.
TGGATTCCATTTGCACGTAAAAAGTCGAGGATTCGTCCACCAGAAGCCCGGTATTCGTCAAAAGATATTGGCTGTTCGACAGGAGTTGGTCCAGCTGGATCAGGTTCGGAGTGAAGGGCTTCTTGCTCGGGTGATGACTGAGCCTCCGACTGCTCTGCTTCTTCTCCGCTTTCGTCTGCGTTTGTTTGCTCATTTTCTGGTTCGCGCCGTGCCAGCTCTTCATAGTACGCTTCCAAGATGGCCATTTCTTCGCTCAAACGTGTGCGAGCTTCCTCTGCCCATTGCTGATCTTCTTGTTCCAATGTATGTTCGACTTCCTGTTGTGCCATTTGGAGGGCGTCCTGTATGGTTACCTTTCGATCTAACGTGTAATAGTAGTCAGGGATCGCAGGGGTCAAGGAAAGTGAAAATAAAAACGAAGTGAAATCCGTCACCATCCGTGGCTGATGCAAATTAATCCCCAGGTACAATAAAATGTCACGTCGCTTGTCACAGAGCAGAGAAACCTTCAAGTTCATCCCGAGCCAAGGCACGAGAGGGGTTGAACGACGCTTGCCGGCATTACCTAAAAGGCCCCCTTGTTGCTCGTACATACAGACAAAGCTGCCATGCTTTTTGGTTGAAGCGAAAATTTGTTGCATGCGTGCAGCCCCTAGATGCAGATGCTCGGATCGCAAACCCTCAGGCGTGCAATCCGGATGAAAAGTAAAGGTGAGCACCAATGGCTGGTAAGCCAAATTCATTTTATCCACCCAGCTCCAGTAAAAAGGGCGATTGCCGATATCTTTGTCCACCTCGACAGGGAGTTTGACTGTGAAATAATCCGGGTGAGACTCAACGATATGGGCAGAAAAAGTCGCCAAATAGCGCTCGACAAATTGTCTGACCTGTTGTTGCTGCATCAGGAGACCTCATTTCTTTTTCGTTTCCAACAAGAGTTATTGGTCAGCCGCCTCAGAAAGCGGGACGGCTTTTATTTTGCTTGCCCGAATCGCGTGTCCAATGTTATCGAGCTTCAGCGCCATTTCTTTGGAGGAGCGGGAATCCATAATGATTTGAATCAGATTATCTTCCAAGGAATGATTTAAATTCAGGCGTTCCACAATATCATCGAGTTCACCGATGACCATTTCAAACAGGTCGATTTTTTCATAGAGCAGCTTGAGAATATGCTCCTCGATCGTTCCTGTTGTCGATAAATTGTAAATGTGCACATCCCTTTTTTGTCCGAGACGATGTACGCGACCGATTCGTTGCTCCACTCGCATGGGATTCCAAGGCATGTCGTAATTGATCACCTGATTGCAGAACTGCAAATTGATGCCTTCGCCGCCTGCTTCCGTCGCGATTAGGACTTGTGCACGATTTTGGAAAAGATCCGTCATCCAGTCCTTTTTGCTGCGTTTAAAGCCGCCGCGGAAGGGGACAGAAGTAATGCCGTGGTCGTGCAAATACTTTTGTAGATAGTTTTGTGTTGCGCGGTACTCTGTAAAAATGATCACCTTGTCGTTGATTTGTTGAATAAGCTCAACCGTTTTGGCAGCCTTGGAATGCGTCTCAATTTGTTTGATCATCTCGACTAGCTCAAGAATTTGTGCGCGCAGGGGAGAGTCCTCGCCGGTGCGCTGGTGCATGTTATACAACGTCATGAACGCAGCTTCCTTACTGGAGCAGACCTCGCGCTGCAAGGTAATCAGAGCGAGAGAGTTGAAGCCGCCAACCCCCAATCCTGTTCGGTATTGCTCGCGGACAAAGCGGGTCACACCTTCGTACAGGGTCAATTCCTCAGGGGTAAGGTCAATCGGAATCGACTGAACGCGGCGACTGGTGAATTGAATACCACCATCACTTCGTTTGTTGCGAATCATGACCTTTTCAATTTCTTCCCGCAATTTCTCGCTATTCTTGGATTGGCGCTTGCCCTCTACGTAATTGGTAGAGAAGGTGGAAGTATGACCGAGGTGACCTGGCTTTAATAGATTGATGAGGTTGTACAGCTCGTCCATCTCGTTTTGAATAGGAGTTGCGGTAAGGAGCAGGCAATATTTTTTGCGGATTTCTTTGACGAACTGATAGTTTCGTGTCCGTTTATTTTTGAGTTTATGGGCCTCGTCGATGATGAGCATGTCGTAATCGATGTCGAGGACGTGACGCCTGTGAGGATCTCGTTTTGCTGTGTCTATTGATGCGACAACGACTTCGTGCTGCCGCCACATATATTCTTTTTTTTGCGCGACGGCTGCAATGCCGAATTTTTGATGAAGCTCTTTTGTCCATTGAATGACGAGAGAGGCCGGAACCAGGACGAGAATTTTTTTAGCCAAGCCTCGGACCATATACTCCTTCATGATCAAACCTGCTTCGATGGTCTTTCCCAGACCGACCTCATCTGCGAGAATGGCTCGTCCGCGCATCTCTAGCAGGACACGTTTCGCCGTTTCCAACTGGTGTGGAAATGGCGACAAGAGTGGAAGGTATTTCAGACATTGCAGCTGATCAAATTCGTGAACAGCCATCGCTTCCTCGGCTTCCAATGAGAGCTTGAACAGCTCCCATTTATCCCAGGGGCCATCTTCTTGCATGCGTTCTGTAAGCGGATTGATCCAACTCGTATCAAATGAAATAGGAACATTCGGCATAAAAGATACTCCTTTACATAGCTCTGCCATAACTTTCATGGTTAATGTCAAAAAACTGAACATTTATCTATTGTCAATGTGTTTTGTTAAGTTTTTCTGAATCTGACTGTTAATTTGTATATTTTCAACTTTGGACTCTCATGGTAGGATAAGGAGGTAGTACATCCATTAGTATGGAAATGATAGCAAAAACTTATGTATGACCATGAAACAACCGCGAATGAAGGTAGTAGGGAGAGACTGCTTGAGCTTTTTGCAGCGCCGAAGGAGCAAACCGGTAACGGTGAATCTCTCAGGCAAAAGTACCTCTACTGGACGCAACTCTGGAGAGAGCTCACACGAGCCACCAAAGGGGAAACTTGCAAGTGGGGAAAGAAGTAATCCTCATGTGATTCGCAAGGTAACTCTCAGGTACCAAGGACAGAGGAGGAGAAATGGGCACCATTATTTTGGTGTACCCGTTTTTCCCCCTCTGTTTTGTTTTGGTCGATAAGACTCCTATCGACATAAGTGCAACTAAGGCCTCGCCAAAGGCTCAGCGAAGCCAAGTTTTCTAAGATCTTATTGTTCACAGGAGGTGCCACATGTCCAATTTGAAACGTACGCCACTATTTGATTCTTATGCAAAGTATGGCGCGAAGACCATCGACTTCGGTGGTTGGGATCTGCCGGTGCAGTTTACAAGCATTGGTCAAGAGCATGAAGCTGTTCGGACAAAAGCTGGTCTATTTGATGTTTCCCATATGGGAGAAGTGGACGTAAAAGGGGAAAACGCTCTTTCTTATCTCCAGCGTGTGACTACGAATGACGTGTCCAAGCTGGCAGTCGGACAGGCGCAGTACAGTGTGCTTTGCTACCCAGATGGGGGTACAGTAGACGATCTGCTTGTTTACAAATATGCAGATGATCATTACCTGCTCGTCATCAACGCGGGGAATATCGACAAAGACTTTGCGTGGCTAGAAGAACATCTGATTCCAGGCGTAACGATTGAGAATATTTCGCCACAAACTGCACAAATCGCGATTCAAGGTCCTTTGGCAGAATCCATTCTGCAAAAGCTGACGACTATAGACTTGTCTCAAATCGGCTTTTTCCGTTTTGAGCGTGATGTGCAAGTGAGCGGTATTCCGGCATTGGTCTCCCGCACTGGCTATACTGGCGAAGATGGCTTCGAGATTTATTTGGATGCCGATCGTGCAGCAGAGCTGTGGGACATTTTGCTGGATGCCGGAAAAGAAGAAGGTCTTTTGCCGTGCGGTCTCGGTGCGCGCGATACGCTTCGTTTTGAATCCAAGCTGCCACTGTACGGACAAGAGCTTAGCAAAGACATCACTCCGATCGAAGCGGGCATTGGCTTTGCTGTCAAGGTAGACAAAGATGTGCCGTTCATCGGTCAAGAAGTGCTGAAGGCCCAAAAAGAAAATGGTGCCCCACGCAAGTTGGTAGGGATCGAAATGATCGACCGTGGGATTCCGCGCACGCATTACCCTGTCTATGTGGGAGAAGAGCTCATTGGCGAAGTGACGACGGGAACACAATCTCCAACCTTGAAGAAGAACGTCGGTCTCGCTCTCGTAAAAACCGAGCATGCTGCGTTAGGTACACAAGTAGAAGTAGAAATTCGCGGAAAACGTCTGAAAGCAGAAATCGTTGCCGCTCCATTTTATAAACGTCCAAAAAACTAAGCGATACACCACATACATCCTTTTAGAGGAGGACAACGTCCGTGAAATACCGCTACCTGCCCCAAACTGATCAGGACAAGCGCGAAATGCTGGAAACCCTCGGCATTTCGAGTGTAGAAGAACTATTTGCTGATATTCCGGAAGAAGTGCGTTTCAAAGGTGCTTTGAATATTCCAGAAGCACTTTCCGAGCCAGATTTGGTGAAGTATTTTACAAACCTCGCAAACAAAAACGTAAATTTCAGCACGCATGTTAACTTTCTAGGTGCGGGTGTTTATCAACATTACACGCCGAGCACAGTCAATCACATGTTGCTCCGCGGTGAATTCTTTACCGCTTACACACCATACCAGCCAGAAATCAGCCAAGGTGAGCTACAAGCTATTTTTGAGTTTCAAACGATGGCATGTGAGCTGACTGGCATGGAGGTAGCTAACTCCTCGATGTATGACGGCGCGACTTCTTTGGCAGAGGCAGCGATGATGGCTGCGGGTCACACTGGCAAAAAGCGCGTAATCGTTTCTCGCGCTGTACATCCGGAAGCGCGTGGTGTTTTGAAGACATATGCGTATGGACAAAACGTTGAGCTGGTTGAAGTAGGTATCAACAGCGACGGCGTTACGGATACAGCGGCTCTGGAAGCGCTTGTTGATGAAAACACAGCAGCGATCATCGTGCAGTATCCGAACTTCTTCGGAAATGTAGAGGATTTGGGAGCGATTGAACCAATTGCGCACGGAAAAGGCGCACTGTTGATCACGTCCTCCAATCCGCTTGCTCTGGGTGTACTGGAGGCGCCGGGCAAATTGGGTGCAGATATCGTAGTGGGCGACATGCAGCCATTCGGTATCTCAGCATCCTTTGGCGGACCGCATTGCGGATATTTTGCTACAACATCCAAACTGATGCGCAAAATGCCAGGTCGTATCGTCGGTCAAACGAAGGACGAGAATGGCAAACGCGGCTTCGTATTGACGCTGCAAGCGCGTGAACAACATATTCGTCGTGAAAAAGCGACTTCCAATATCTGCTCGAACCAAGCGCTGCTCGCATTGGCTGCTTCCATTGCCATGACAGCACTCGGCAAGCAGGGTGTACAAGAAATGGCGATGATGAACCTGCAAAAAGCTCATTACGCCAAAAACGCCCTGCAAGCAAAAGGCTTGGAGATCGTATTCACTTCACCGTTCTTCAACGAGTTTGTGGTGAAGCTGAACAAACCAGTTGCAGAAGTGAACAAAGGGCTACTGGCTGCTGGAATGATCGGGGGCTATGATCTCGGTCTCGACTATCCAGAGTTTGCGAATCATACCTTGCTTGCAGTAACCGAGCTACGTACCAAAGAAGAAATCGACACATTGGCGGCTGAATTGGAGGCGATCACACGTGCGTAACGACCAGGAGAAAGCACTGATCTTTGAAATGAGCAAACCAGGCCGTGTGGGCTACAATTTGCCGGCATTGGATGTTCCAGAAGTAGAAGTAGCAAGTCTTTTGCCAAAGCACCTCATTCGCGAAACGCCGGCTGAGCTGCCAGAAGTATCTGAGCTGCAATTGGTTCGTCACTATACCGAACTGTCTCGTCGCAACCACGGGGTAGACAATGGCTTCTATCCACTTGGTTCTTGCACGATGAAATACAACCCGAAAATCAATGAAGACGTTGCCCGTTACGCAGGCTTCGCGCAGACACATCCGTACCAACCAGAAGAAACCGTACAGGGCGCTTTGGAGCTGTTGTACAACCTGCAAGAAGAACTGGGTGAAATTACAGGCATGGACGCAGTTACCCTGCAACCAGCTGCTGGTGCTGCGGGTGAGTGGACAGGTCTGATGATGATCCGCGCTTACCATGAGAGCCGTGGGGAAGCGCATCGTACCAAAGTAATCGTGCCGAACTCCGCACACGGTACGAACCCGGCATCTGCTGCTGTAGCTGGTTTGGATACCGTAACTATTGCATCTGACGAGCGTGGATTGGTTGACATTCAAGCGCTGCGTGATGCAGTAGGACCTGACACGGCTGCTTTGATGTTGACGAACCCGAACACACTCGGATTGTTTGAAGAAGATATTGTAGAAATGGCGAAAATCGTCCATGAAGCCGGCGGCCTCTTGTACTACGATGGTGCGAATGCAAACGCGATTTTGGGAATTGCCCGTCCGGGAGACATGGGCTTCGACGTGGTGCATCTGAACTTGCACAAAACGTTTACAGGGCCTCACGGCGGTGGTGGTCCAGGTGCAGGTCCGGTCGGCGTGAAAAAAATTCTCGAGCCATTCCTGCCTACACCAATCGTAGCGAAAAAGGAAGACGGCAGCTTCTACTGGGACAGCAATCGTCCGGCTTCCATCGGTCGCGTAAAAGGCTACAACGGAAACTTCGGTATTCTTGTTCGTGCGTACAGCTACATCCGTACCATGGGTCCAGAAGGCTTGCTGCAAGTTTCTCAAAATGCGGTGCTCTCGGCCAACTACATGATGCGTCGTCTGGCAACGGCTTATCATCTGCCATTTGATCGCGTCTGCAAGCATGAGTTCGTCCTGTCTGGTGTAATCCAGAAGAAGCTGGGCGTACGCACGCTCGATATCGCAAAACGCTTGCTCGACTTCGGCTATCACCCGCCAACGATCTACTTCCCATTGATCGTGGACGAGTGCCTCATGATCGAACCGACCGAAACCGAGACAAAAGAAACGCTCGATGAGTTCATCGACGTCATGCTCCAAATTGCCCGCGAGTGCGAGGAAACACCAGAAATCGTTCAGGAAGCTCCTCATACCACTGTGGTCAAACGTTTGGATGAAGCGACAGCGGCAAGAAAGCCAATTCTGCGTTATCAACCACAAGCATAATTCTAGATTCAAGGAAAAGTCGCCTGTTGTTACGGGCGGCTTTTCTTTCCGCTCAATTTAGCGCATCAGAGGCTTGCCGTCCTTCATGCCAGAAGCGTACAATGAAGGCGTTGTGAATGAGGAGGTACATAGATGGAACAGTGGCGTTATATCGTGACGGAATCAATGTCACCCGCGATGAATATGGCAGTAGATGAAGCAATTTTGCAGTTGCACAGTGAGGGCAAGGTTCCCCCGACCGTTCGTTTTTACACGTGGGACCCGGCGACACTGTCAATTGGTTATTTCCAGAAGGCTATCAAGGAAATCAACCTGGAGGAAGTTCAAAATAGAGGACTGGGCTTTGTTCGCAGAGCGACGGGAGGGCGTGCTGTTCTCCACGATCAGGAGCTGACATACAGTGTCATCGTATCCGAAGAGCATCCGAAAATGCCTTCGAGTGTGACAGAAGCTTACAAAATCATCAGCTTGGGAATTCTGCACGGATTCCAAAACCTTGGACTCTCGGCGGAAATGGTTTCCTTGGCAAGTGAAGAGGAGAAGGAAAAGTACAATTCTCCAGGGTCATCCGCCTGCTTCGATTCGCCCTCTTGGTATGAACTCGTAGTAGAGGGGAAAAAAGTAGCGGGAAGTGCTCAGACTCGACAAAAGGGCGTTATTCTTCAGCACGGCTCTATTCTGCTTGATATGGACGTAGATTTGCTATTCTCGCTCTTGCATTTCCCGTCAGAACGGGTAAAACAACGAATGATCGATAGTTTCCGACAAAAAGCAGTGACAATCAACGAAGTAAGCCCACGTCCAATCAGTCTCCAAGAATCTATCGAGGCGTTCTCGAAAGGCTTTGCATCCGGTTTGGAAGTGGAGCTGATCCCTTCAACGCTTACGGACGAAGAACTCGCTTTGGCAGAAGAACTCGTTAAAACGCGCTATGCCACTGACGAATGGAATCTGCGTCGTTAAACAATAAAGAAAAGCTCTCTCGGATGTATATGCATACCGGGAGAGCTTTTTTTCATTACACGAGTACACTTGTGTTGATATGTTGTTCGAACAAGTCTTGTAGCGTAAGAACGACAGGCCCTGGCTGTCCGTTGCCGACAGCGACGCCATCTACCGAGATGAGCGGCATGATTTCCGCGGTGGTGCTGGTGAGGAATACTTCATCGGCTTGCTTCAAGAAAGCAATGTCGAATGCTTTTTCATGTACAGTGATGCCATTGTCCCGAGCCAAATCAATGACCACTTGGCGGGTAATTCCGTGCAGGATCAGGTTGTCAGCCTGGTGCGTATACAGCTCGCCATTTTTCACGACGAACAAATTGGAAGAGCTGCACTCTGTGATGACGCCGTTACGGTGCAAAATCGATTCTTGGGCACCTGCATCCTTTGCGTATTGTTTGACCAGAACAGCCCCTAGCAGATTGAGCGTTTTGATATCGCAACGCAGCCAGCGGATATCTTCGACGAGCTGAGCGGACCAACCTTTTTTCATATCGGCGACAGGGCGGTCCTTGCGACGGACAAAGCCCATGATCACAGGCTTGATACCAGACGGAATATCGTGAACACGTGGAGAGGCGCCACGAGATACTTGCAGGTAAAGGCTGGCGTCATCATTCTCCGTGATGTTGTTCTTGGCGATCAGCTGATTCGCTAAGTCTGTCAGCTCTTCTGCGCTCCAAGGAAGCTCCATTTTTATTTCTTTGGCACTTCGAAACAGGCGGGTAAGATGTCCATCCCATTGATACATGCGCCCCTTATAAATGCGTACTACTTCATATATGCCATCCCCAAAGTTATATCCGCGGTCTTCTGGATGAACTGCGACTTGCCCGTCTTCTACCCATTTGCCATCTACATACAGCATGGTACTTCCCCCTCAGGATTCCAATCCGTTTCTTTCAAACGGTTTTTTGTTGATTCCACCTTAGCAAAAGGGAAGGACATAGGTCAATTTGAAAGTCGGCTTTTCTTTATCAATAATTTTACGGAGTAAAGCACCATTCTATTAAGAATTCATATGGTGGGAAGTCACTCGAAAAATCGACGTTTTGGGCAGAAGAAAGCGAAAGCTGTCCAGGGATGGCGCAGGATGAAGTTATTTGACTAACTATTCTGACTAGACTCAGTTTGTCGTAACCGCCCATAATAAATGCAAAGAGCGAAGGAAAGGGAGAATGCCATGCGATCTGTCCGTCATTATACGCTATGTGCCTTGCTTGTTTGTGGAACGATATTGCCGATACCTTTCCTTTCAAATCGTGCTCATGCAGAGGAAACGCAAGATTGGATCGATAGTGAACGCTTGTACAGCCATGTCGAGCAATTGGCAAGAACAGCCCGTCCACCAGCTACTGAAACGGAATTTGCGGCAGCTGTCTATGTAGAAAATACACTTCGATCTTATGGGTACAAGACCAAGCTCGATCCCTTTTCTTATTATACGTACCGAAAGCCTACTACTCTATCACTGACGATAGAAGAATGGCAGGGTCAAAAATGGACAGTAAGTGGATTTGCTTTTGGAATCAATGGAACCGCGACAGCAGAAGTGGTGGATGCAGGCTTGGGAAGAGCGGTTGATTTTGCGAATGAGGCATCACGGGGAAAGATAGCTTTGGTCAAGCGAGGCGAGATTCCGTTCGGAGAAAAAGTACGTCAAGCAGCCGCTGCCGGAGCCGTTGCTCTTATCATCTGGAATGATCGAGAGGGAGGATGGAATGCTTCACTGGGTGAACCCTTGGATATCGCTGTTCCTGTTATAGCTTTGTCCAAGGCGGATGGTACGATGCTCCTAAAACGCATCATGGACAAGCGGCCCGTAAAGGGAACCATTAAGGTAGAAGGAGCCGCAACGACCAAGCAAACCTCGTATAATATCGTGGCAAGCCGAAAGCCCAATCAAAACGACACCGGGCAGGTCGTGATGGTATCTGCTCACCATGATTCCGCTGGGTTATCGGTTGGGGCAAATCACAATGGCTCCGGTGTAGCGGCCTTGCTGGAGATAGCGCGTAGTATGGCTGACAAGCCGATTGATACGGAAGTGAGGTTTGTAAGCTTTGGCGCGGTTACATCGGGAAGCAGAGGCCCGATTGCTTATGCGAATGCCTTATCAGCCAAAGAGCGACAAGCCATGATAGCTGCCTTCTATGTCGAGGGGGTGGGCAGTCAAAAGGCTGAGCTCATTGCAACGAATTCGCTGGGCAACGAAAATCTGCCAATCCAACTCTTGAGAGCAGCGGGGGTGTCTCCTTCCAACAAGGATGGGACGCGTGAACGAAACGGTGCAGCAGGCTATTTAGCCGCCGCAGGTATTCCTACAGCACTTGTGACGAGTGCAGATACCGGACAAGCAACAGATGACTCCTTGGTGCAAATGGATTGGGAACAAATCGCAACGGCGACAAAGGCGGTCCTTTCAGCGATTCACAAAATTACGGAACAAACAACGCCAGCTTATCCGATGGGTTCTCCAAATGGGGGACAGCTAAGAGCGGAGAGTGAGGCTTTGCAGTAAACGTCTCCTTCGGGGGACGTTTTTCATATGTGATAAAATGAGAGAGAGTAACCATGTATTGAGGAGGCTTACGTGATGACGAGTCCGTTGAATATTTTGGTGTTTATCCTTGTTTTCTTGGTCGTGGTCGGAATATTGAATTGGCTCCTATAATGCGAAAAAAGTGGCCAAGATTTTGTCTTGACCACAGGAGCTACGAGTAAACAATCAGGTCAATTCTGATGCTTCCAAACGTACCAGCCCATTACGAACATGCCGCAATAGGTCGCTGCACTGGCGATAGCAGACATACTCCACGGAACAACGAGTGTGAGGAGAGCGAATACAAATACGGTAAGCAGCATGACGACAATCAGTGGCAGCATTTGTAGATGTTGACGTGTCGCAATGGGACGTGTCAGCGAGTAGAGTAGGGCTGCGGCAATGACTCCACCATGTACAAGTGAGAGGATAGCGAGAAGCCAATCGCCACCCGTCATCATTTGAACCAAAATTTGTTTGATAGGCAGTACAGAGGCGTGGGCATCATGCCAGTGGGCAAGAAGGATAGCTTGACCTAACATTGTGAACAGAAGGAAGATTCCAGCTCCGATGATTGCCCCCATTCGAACAGATCGCTCATGCGACGCACGTACTGCCAGAGGTAGAGTCGTGGCCAAGCTGATAAGAAAATGCAAGGCAAGGAAAAATACGGCGTGAATCAGCCAGTTCACATTCATTTGATAACCCAGGCTCGGTATTGGCACATGGGTTTGTGCGCTGAAAATCAATCCGAATAATAATAAACCGATGGATATAGATATGGCTGTTGCAGTGACAATCCATCTCCAACGATTTATGATAAAGAAGATGACTGCAATGCTCAGAAGGATGAACCATAGAGGAGAGAGCTCCTCCAAGAGGAAATCTGCCTGTTGGCCAAGCATGACTCCTGTATAGCCCAATAGCAGAATGTGGGTGATGACAGATAGGCTAGAAGCGAATGCTTCGCCACACAATACGTAGTACAGCTCGTACAGGGAGCGAATTTGCTTGCGATGGCAAAAGGTCAACAGCTGGACGCCGAACCAACCGAGGCCAAGAGCCGCAAGTGCAATGCCTATTGTCCCCCAGGAACCGAAATAAGTAAAAAAGCGTAACCACTCATATCCACCCAAGTAGAATCCACCTAACGCAGACCCTGCAAAAAGCACGGCGATATGCCAAGCGACTTTGTCCATAGGCATCATCCTCACTTGCAACTTGGTACAAGTGTATGAGACAAACAGGTCTGTTCAGAACAGACGATATTAAATAAACATAAATGTTTACAAATTATACTTAATGGAATATAATGATGATCATACCAGTATTTAGATTATCGATGGGGTGAAACCATGAAAATTGTAGGAATAGCCGGAAGCATGAATGCCAATTCTACGACAAAACAAGCGATTCATATTGTACTCGAAGCAGCGAAGGATGCAGGTGCCGATGTTGAAATGATTCATCTCGCGGACTGGAAGCTGCCGCTGTATGATGATCGTGATGATACTAGTACGTACCCTGAAATTGTCCATCAATTTGTCAAAGCGGTTTCTGAAGCGGATGGACTTGTGATCGGTTCGCCTGAATACCATGGCACAATGACAGGTGCTTTGAAAAACGCCATTGACTTCCTGGAAGGGCGCATTTTGCGTGACAAGCAGGTTGCCATCATTGGCGTCGCTGGGGGAAGCATGGGTGCTACGAACACGGTTAACACTTTGCAGTTAATCATGCGCAATCTGCATGCATGGCCGTTGCCAACTAGCCCTTCCATCCCAAGTGCTTACAATGCCTTTACACCAGAAGGCAAGCTGAAGGATGAGCGTCTCCAGGCACGCATGGAGCAGTTGGGTCAACAACTCGTACAATATGTCCAAATGATGAATCCAACACCAGAAAAACAGCTGCGATAGGTACTTTTCTCTTGCAAATGCTTCTCATTACGCGGTATCATATTTCTACGTGCCTTTTTTGGCTAGATGAAATAACGGTTTGGAAATGAGGGGTTCACAATGCCGCCGACGCCGAGTATGGAAGACTATTTGGAACGCATTTACAACTTAATTGAAGAAAAGGGCTATGCTCGTGTCTCCGATATTGCTGAAGCGTTGGAAGTACATCCCTCTTCGGTCACGAAAATGGTTCAGAAGCTAGATAAAGACAAGTATCTCGTTTATGAAAAATACCGTGGGCTTGTCTTGACACCAAAAGGGAAGAAAATAGGAAAACGCCTAGTGGACCGTCACAGTCTTTTGGAAGAATTTATGCGGGTCATTGGCTTGGATGAAGAGCATATTTATCAGGATGTGGAAGGAATCGAGCACCACCTGAGCTGGGAATCGATTACATGCCTGGAGTATCTGGTTCAGTACTTCGAGGCAGATCCAAAACGTATAGAAGAGCTTCGTAACATTCGTTTGTTAGATGAGCAAAAAGAGGAATAGTCTATATCGTTATCGTATTATAGCGCAAGCCGATCAGGCTTGCGTTTTTCTTTGTGGTAAGGGAAAAGCTGTCGTCTTATACATGGAAAATGGGGAGGAATTTTAGGGAGGGGAAACAAGGTGAAAGCGGATGCGGTCTTTGAAGGTGGTGGCGTAAAAGGAATCGCTTTTATTGGTGCCTTGCGAGTCATGGAGGAGAATGGATACACCTGGGAAAGGCTCGCTGGTACCTCGGCAGGCTCCATTGTTGCAGCTTTGCTCGGCGCAGGCTATTCCAGTCATGAGTTGAAACCGATCTTTGAAGAGCTGGATTACCTTCACTTTCTCAAACGCTCAGGGCTGGGCAGACTCCCTCTCATCGGACCAATCTATGAACTAGTCGTGCGGGAAGGGATTTATCGAGCAGATCGAATAGAGTTGTTCATAGAGGAGTTGTTACTACGAAAAGGAGTGCGAACATTCGGAGATCTTCCGCCTGGTAAGCTGAAAGTTGTCGCATCTGATGTCACTGACGGAAAAATGCTTATATTACCCGACGATTTGGCACGGTATGGTGTAGAACCCGATCATTTTCCTGTGGCACGAGCCGTTCGTATGTCTTCCTCGATTCCGTTCTTTTTTCAGCCTGCAAAGCTGACAAGTGCTGGACATGTGCACTACATCGTCGATGGCGCATTATTGAGCAACTACCCCGTGTGGTTATTTGATGTACCGGGGACTCCCCGGTGGCCGACGATTGGTTTTCGCCTGAGTGATGATCAAGACAAGAGAGAAGCGACTAGCATCACCGGTCTTTTTTCCTTCTCTCGGGGATTGCTGGCGACCATGCTCGATGCCCATGACCGTCTGTTTGTGGAAAAGGCAAAAGCCGTTCGGACGATTTTCATTCATACATTAGGGGTGAGGACTACCCAATTTCAGCTGTCAAAAGAAATGCGGCAACAATTGTTTGAGTCAGGGGAGGCAGCGGCTCACAAATTTTTGGCGCAATGGGATTTTGAAGATTACGTCAAAGTGTTTCGCAATAGCTCTCCGAAAATGCTGGTCTAATAAACAAAAACAGGTCGCCAATTCAGGCAACCTGTTCTTGTTTTTAGTGGGAGATATTATTTTGCGATTTTTCGTCTTGTTTCTCTTTTTGCTTCCCTTTGCTGCCTTCGATCACACGAAACGGATGATCTTTTCTCGGGGTAGTCGACTGCTTTTTCACAGCTTGCCGAGCAATGGATGGCTTTGGTTTCACCTTGACCTTTGACTGTCTAGGTTTGCCTACGCCTGCGCCTTGTGAAAAGAAGGAACCGGTTTGTAAATAGTTGCGCACGACCAAGAAAAGTACAACGGATAATCCCAAGATGATAATCGTACTGACAGGATCATTGATGAGTGTTATCAAAAATCCGTAAATCGCTAATACGATCACTATCAGAATCACTGGTGGAATACGGCGTAACATAGGGCTTCACCTCTATGGGAATAAAAATGCCTCACGTTATCCGGTCGTAACCATTCTTTCCTGCACGTGCTTCTGATCAAGCTCCCGCATCTTTTGGAAGGAAGCGATGGCTACCTCGACTTGGCTGTCATCTGGTTCACGAGTTGTGATCTTTTGCAACCACAATCCTGGATAACCAAGGTAACGTAGGACTGGTACATCTCGGAGCTTGTTTGTCCACTGCAAAACCTCATAAGAGACGCCGATTACCAGTGGCAAAAGAACAATGCGTTGTACGACCCTCTCCGTCAGGGAGTCATAACTGAACAGTGAGTAAATCACTACACCGACGAACACTGAGAAAATGAGAAAACTGCTCCCGCAACGATAATGCAGAGCGGAAAATTTTTGTACATTGGCTACTGTTAATTCTACCCCGGATTCGAAAGCGTTAATCACTTTATGCTCGGCTCCGTGGTATTGAAAAAGCCTTTTAATCAACGGAGCTTGTGCAATTGCAGTAATGTAACCGAGGAGGAGCAAGATTTTAAATCCGCCTTCAGCCAACGTTTGAGGAACGCCATCCGGTACCCATTTTCCGAGTAAAAAGTCGGCCAGGAAAACGGGAACGAGTGTAAATACGAATTTCCCGAACAGGAAGGAAAGTACCCCGACGACAGCAACACCTAAAATCATGGTGAGCTTCGATGGGCTTTCAGATACTTCTTCTCCAGACTCCATACTGTATTGTTCAGAGGCGAAGTTGAGATGTTTGGCCCCATTGGCGCTGGCTTCGACCAAACCAACAATCCCACGCACAAACGGAATCTTTTTCAGCGTAGTAATCCATTTATATTCCGAGCGGGGGGATTCAAAATACTCAATTTCATGATTTTTTTTGCGAACAGCCGTAACAGTCATGGTTTTGCCACCGAACATAACTCCTTCGATGACGGCCTGACCGCCGTAGCTAGGTACGTTTTGTTGCGCCAATACAATCACCATCCTTACCACTATATTAACGGAAATGGCGACTTGAAGCTACAAGGAGTTCGCACTTTTCCAACAAATGTAAAGCGAAAGTGAAAATCTTAGAGGAAGAGCATACTAGAGATCAGAGGTGATGGAAATGGAAATAAGCAAAACAGGACGGAAGCACAAGCAAGCACGCGTATCCCATACCGAAGAAGGTAGGCAAAGGAGTAAAAGAATCTCCACTTCGAAGATTTTGGAGGTCGCATTCTGGGGAACTATCATTTGGGGGCTCGTTCGTTTGATGGCTCACTTTTTAAGCATGACCCCGTACGGAGTCGGAGCCTTTGCACGTCCCTTTATCAGCATCGAGGACGAAAATACGTTTGCGAGCGTGTGCCTTGGTGGTATCGTATTGTTCGTTGAAACAGCCGCTGCTTCATTTGTGTTCAGCTTGCTTTTTAGCCGGATCCGTGCGTGGTGGCTGGGACTCGTCTACGGGGCGGTCATGTTAGGGATAGCGGGTTTCTTCTTTCATATCGGAAATTGGGAGGTTGCCACTTTAAGTACGGAAGGCGCTTGGTATTTGACGTTTGGCTTGTTCATTGGGATGACAATCATACTCGAGCAATCAGACGAGAATCATACATGGAATGAGTCCACAAGGTAGGAGGATTTCTCCGTTCCTTGTCAAAATGGATGTAACAATGTTCGAAATGTTGCTTGAGCGATTGTCTACTTTGGAATCAGAACGGCTTGTGGTAAAATGTTTCATTAGTAAAAAAACTTTTATAGGGAGAGGGATGGTCGATGACTTCCGTCTTGTTGCTGAACGGTCCCAACCTGAATTTATTGGGGACAAGGGAGCCGGATGTTTACGGAAGGGAAACGCTGGAGGATGTGGTGACAATCCTGACGGGTGTCATGGATGAGTTGGGCGGAAAGCTTGAGCATCTCCAATCGAATCACGAAGGTGTCCTCATCGACGCGATTCATCAGGCGAGAGGTGTCCATGACGGTATCTTGATCAATCCAGGAGCATTCACACATTACAGCTATGCGATCCGAGACGCACTGGCCAGTGTGGCTCTGCCAACAATTGAAGTACATATTTCCAATATTCATGCACGGGAACCATTTCGCCATCACTCAGTCATCGCTCCTATCGCGATTGGACAAGTTGTCGGATTGGGGATCGATGGATATGAGTGGGCACTAAGAGCGCTCGTCCGTAAAATCGAAAAAAAATAATAGCATTCAAAAAGGGGAAAAGGCTGCCATGAAACAACGTCTGCATAAATTGCGCGAGGCACTAACACAAGTTGGAGCAGAGGCGTTTATTACCGAAAAAACAGAGAATCGCTTCTACTTGAGTGGTTTCACCGGATCAACGGGTTGGGTAATTGTCACCGAAACAGAGGCGTTTTTGGTCACAGACTTCCGCTATGTGGAACAAGCGCAAGAACAAGCACCTGATTTTACAGTGGTAAATAACGAGAGAAAAGCTGTTGAAGCGATGGCAAAGCTCCTGCAAGAAAAAGGGATTAAGCGCTTGGCATTCGAGAGCAGCGTGTCCTTTAGCACCTATCAGGAATGGAACAAAGGATTTGACGGAGTAGAGTTGGTGTCAACAAGCGGTCTGCTTGAAAAAATCCGCATGTTTAAAGACGAATCCGAGATGGTTATTATTCGTGAAGCGGTTCGTATCGCAGAAGCAGCATTTACGCATATTCAAGGCTACATCAAGCCAGGCGTGCGTGAATCCGATGTTGCTTTGGAACTGGAATTCTTCATGCGCAAACAAGGAGCGACAGGCTCTTCCTTTGATATGATCGTAGCGTCAGGTGTGCGTGGTGCTCTGCCACATGGACGAGCTTCCGAGAAAGTGATTCAGGCAGGGGAAATGGTTACGCTTGACTTCGGAGCTGCTTATCAGGGCTACAATTCCGATATCACACGCACGTTGTCTGTGGGAGAGCCAGACCCGAAAATGCGTGAAATCTACGAAATTGTTTTGCGTGCTCAGCTCGCAGGCTTAGAAGCGCTGAAGCCAGGTGTATCCGCAAAAGACGCTGACGCAGCAACGAGAGATATCATCACAGCAGCAGGCTATGGCGATGCCTATGGACATAGCGCAGGTCACGGTCTCGGACTGGAAGTTCACGAGCAGCCAGGGCTGTCGACTGTAAGTACCTTCGTATTGGAGCCAGGTATGCTCGTAACGATGGAGCCAGGCATTTACGTAACAGGCCTTGGTGGCGTTCGGATCGAAGACGATGTGTGGATTACAGCTGATGGTCATGAGAACCTGAACAAGTCCACGAAAGAGTTGCTCATTTTGCCTGTGTAATTTATACTTATTCTGTTATTGATTGATTTGGGAGGACTACCATGATCTCTGTAAACGATTTTCGTACCGGTTTGACAATCGAAGTGGATGGCAATATTTTTACCGTGCTAGAATTCCAACACGTAAAACCAGGTAAAGGTGCGGCATTCGTTCGCTCCAAACTGCGCAATCTGCGTAGTGGCAACACGACAGAAATGACCTTCCGCGGCGGCGAAAAAGTAAACCCTGCTCGGATTGAATCCAGCACGATGCAGTACCTGTATGCTAGTGGTGATGAATACACTTTCATGAATACTGAAACATACGAGCAAATGACGTTCACTCAAAAGCAAATCGAGCGTGAACTGCGTTTCCTCAAGGAAAACATGAATGTGCAAATCATGCAGTACAACGGAGAAACAATCGGTATTCAATTGCCGAATACGGTTGAACTCGTTGTAACAGAATGTGAGCCAGGTGTAAAAGGTGACACTGCTTCCAACGTAACAAAGAAAGCGACCTTGGAAACTGGTTTCGTAGTAAACGTTCCTCTCTTCGTAGAAGAAGGAGAGCGTCTGATCATCGATACTCGTACGGAAGCTTACGTTTCCCGCGCGTAAAAGTACGGATTGCAAGAAAAAGCTGTGCCCAAATGGGTGCAGTTTTTTTATTTGCTTCTCCTATTGATGTAGTATTGTAAAAATTATGTAATTGCACTAAATTAAGTAGTACGGAGTAATAGTAGGGTGGAGGGGTATGGCTTTGAGAACGGAACAAGAAATGATGAGCATGCTGATCGATTTCGCCAGGAAGGATGATCGAATCCGCTTGGTAACCTTGGAAGGGTCACGTACGAACAAAAATATACCCGCTGATCCATTCCAAGATTATGATATTTCGTATTTTGTGACAGAGATGGATTCTTTTAAGGAAAATGATCAATGGCTCGATGTTTTTGGGAATCGGATCATGATGCAAAAACCGGAGGATATGGAGCTTTTTCCGTCCGAGCTAGGGAATTGGTTTTCCTATCTCATGCTATTTGACGATGGAAATAAAGTGGATCTGACGCTGATTCCGATAGACGAGACAGAGCCGTATTTTGCAGATAGCGACGGCCTAGTTGAGGTTTTGCTGGATAAGGACGAGCTTATCAAACACGAGGTGCTTCCTTCCGATCATCAATATTGGCTCAAGAAGCCAACTGCTAGAGAGTTTGATGACTGCTGCAATGAATTTTGGATGGTCTCTACTTACGTTGTTAAAGGACTTGCGAGAAAAGAAATCCTGTTTGCGATTGACCATCTCAACGAAATTGCCCGACCAAATTTGCTCCGCATGATGGCTTGGCAAATCGGATGTGAGAAAGGATTTACCTTTAGTGTCGGGAAAAACTACAAATTTATTGATCACTATCTTCCAAAAGAAGATTGGGAAACGCTACTATCCACTTATCGTCAAAATGGCTACGTAGACATGTGGGAATCGTTATTCACTTGCTATGAGCTATTTCGAAAGTACTCCAAAGCGGTGGCAGATAGTCTCGAATATCCGTATCCAGATTACGATGAAGCCATTACCAAGTACGCGGAACATATCTACCATTCATGGAAATGATGGATGGAACCCAACCGCCTTTTATCAAGGGCGGTTTTCTTATGTTGTCGATCACAGGACCAATAAAGCTGCCGAGAAGAAAAAGCACAGAGCTCGTAGACCTTGACAACGCCTACCCAGTCGGAACTTAAAAAAGGGGACCACGCTTGTCGAACACTTCTTCTGGGAGAAACATCCGCCCGTAGGGTGGCTTTGGCTCGACGGTCCCCTTTTTGAAGTGGAGACGGCCAGTGAATCCCCCCTGCTGGCGTGTCAGAGTCGAAGAGAACTGTGCTTTTTCTTCTCCTCCACCATGTTGACTCAAACTTTTTTAAAAAATGCATTCATTTCTGGAAAGAAAATACAAAATGATCCGTTAATCCATATGAGCCTGCCAAAACGAACGCTGCGCAGCGAACTTTTTTGAAATGGGAGGATTTCCTTTGCAGGATGATTGGTTGCTCATACAACAGGTACAAAAAGGGAATCGGGATGCCTACGCGCACCTGGTCGACAAGTACAAAGAACGATTATACAGCTATCTTTATCGAATGACGGGGCAGCAGCAGGATGCCCAAGACCTGACACAAGAGGCTTTCATCAAAGCGTACTGTCAACTGGATAAATATAAGCCGACAGATGCTTTTTTGGCCTGGCTGTATCGGATTGCGTCCAACCTGTGTATAGACGCGTGGCGTAAGAACAAGCATTACGCCAAAACACCTTTGGAAGAGACAAGATTGATTGAATCCGATACACCCGAAAAAGCTTATTTGGAAAAAGAAAAGCAAGATACCTTGCAGCAGCAAATCATGGCGTTGGGTGAAGAATACCGGGTTGTGTTTTTGCTGAAATACTTGGAACAGATGAGCTACAAAGAAATTAGCGAGATTTTGCATGTTCCGGTCACAACTGTACAAATGCGTATCCATCACGCCAAGAAAAAGCTCCGGGCTAGTATCGCGCAAGAAATGTCAGGAGGTGCTGCTATCTATGAATTGCTCCAAAACTGAAGAGTTGCGCAAGTATTTGACTGGTGAGCTATATGCAGATGAAGCTAGACTGCTGGAACGACATGTCGAAGAGTGCCTGCTCTGTCAGAGTCGATTGATGGAGGAAGAGGATAGCAGCGAGGAGTTCCCGAGCCTGCACGTTCCAAGTGCGTTGCCCGCAGATTTTACTTCCCAGGTGATGACAGCGTTAGAGCAAGTGAAATTGCCAAAATCAAAGCCAAACTGGAAAAAAAGGAGTGTAAACATTTTGAAGAAAACAGCGTTAGCAGTAGCGAGTGTCACGGCAATCATTACGTTTGGGTCCATGGTGTCTCCGACTTTTGCAAGCTACGTAAACAGTGTCATACAATCTATACAAGGCATCGACCAAGGAATGAAGCAGGCAGCAGAGAAGGGTTATGTCCAAGAAATCAATAAAAAGGTGACGGATCAAGGAATTACACTGGTTGTAAAAGAAGTGGTTGCGGATCCAGTGCGGATGGCGATCATTGCAAATATCGTGGATCAAAATGGCAAGCGTATCCCGTTTGATATGGAAAAAGACGGATTGTCCCTTACTTACAAAACCAAGTCAGGAGAAGACCTGAATCCAATGGGAGGGGGCTATTCCTACGGTGAAGAAGGAGAGTATCTTGTCGTCAGCCATGATGTTTTCCAATTCCTGAAAGATAGCAAGACATTGCCGGATGAGATCATCGTCGGTGTCGAAGCAACGATACTGGGTGGGAAAGAAGGAAGCTGGAAGGTCGAGTTTCCAATTGATATGAAAAAGACAAGGGAAGTGGCAAACCATACAGAGATCGGACAAAAGTACACGACACCGCAAGGAATAAAAATCATATTACAAAACATAATGACGGTTCCAAGTGCAAGTTTGCTAGAGTTGGAAACAGTATGGACAAAAGAAAGAGAAGAACAAATCCAAAAATGGAAAGAGCAAAACGGCTGGATTGTAAAAGAGCCAAAAAGAGGTACATTCACAGAAGCGGAGAGGATGGAAAGGTATTTCATCGACATGGGAGTAGCGTTCCAAATATTCGATGAAAAAGGGAACGTAGTAGCAGGATGGGACGATGCTATGCATGAAGAGCTTAACCAAATTCGAAAGAACAACGTAAAGCATTCGTACCGTGGAAAAGTGCATGATGACGGGAAAGGAGTTACGAAATGGAATGGGATAACTCCACTAGCAAAGGATCAAACGTACAAATTAAAAATGCATTCCCTGTACCTGTATGAGCCAGCGAAATTTCAGGCAACCATCCCGGTGGATACCTTGTTAAAGGATAAGGTGGCCGTGACGAACAGTGACAGTACCTATACCTTAACGGGCTTTACCTTAAAAACAACGGAGGACGAAGAAAAAATCGGGGATGAGACCTATTTTGGAAAAGGTGCACTGATTTCGTTCTCGGCTATATTGCCAGAAGGGATCGTTTACACGACTGAATGGTCGGCACAGGATGAGTCCAAACAAACATACAATGTAAAGCTTCAAGGCACAGCATATACAAGAGGCAAGGATGGAAGAGTACATGTTACAGGAACATTCTTCATCCGCGACCTTGAAAAACAGCCGAAAGAGTTAAAGCTGTCGCACGCTATTCAACAACGCCAATACCAAGACCTCAACTGGGAAGTTCCGTTTGACACGTCCAATAACACCAAACGTTAAAACAACATAGACAAATCCCCCTCCTGCATGTAAAAGAGGGGGATTTTCGTTTTTATCTGCTTCCAAACCATTCCCACAGCTTCAACACAAAAGCAGTAATGCCCGCAGCCATCAAAGGTCCGACGGGAATGCCCCGAAAAAACACAATGCCGATAATCGAGCCAATCACTAGACCGACAATCATATGGGGCTCCGACCGCAGCAGATCGAGTCCTTTTCCATTCATCCAGGTGGCAATGGCCCCACCAGCCAGTGCGGTTAAGCCGACAACCGTAGTGAAGAGTGGTGTGACGTCTTTCCACGATATTTTTTCGCTGGCGAATGGAACCAGTACGGAAATGGTCAAAAAGAGCAGGCCGAGCTCCAATCCGCGACGCTCTACCGTTGGGAAAAAACGCTCCAGCGCTGTTAGCTTCAACACCAACAATATACTCGCCGCAGTAGCAATAATCGGTGAGCGCCCAATAAGACCGATAACGATCAGGATGACGAGCATCACTTCTCCAGACATCATTGGCATCATAACCCCTGTCCCTGTTCTCCTTTCACATTATGAGACAAGGTGGGGGAGTATGCGTTTCTCCTTGATATAAGGAACGATTTGATACTGATCCACTTGAGCACAGTACCGTATATCGCTTGCGTGATGATGCTGGACGAGCCTTTTTCCTGTTGTTGTGTGGGGTAACAGCTCGCTCAGTTTTCCTGCGTAGTAAAGGTAGCTCGCTTTTAGAACTTCACCCAGATCACAAATTTGGATGCTCGGCAACGATTGTTGTGTCTGGGCAATCATCAAGCCAGCAGCCAGACCGTCTTCCAGAGCGAATTCCGACCGGGTACCTGCACAGTACAGCGTAATATCGAGATGATACGAAAGAGCGTGCCGCACGCATGCACTGGCATTCAAGAAGCAGCCGATTAAGAGGGCGGAGGCACGTTCTGCTTTTTGGATCGCGCGAGTCCCGTTTGTCGTGGTGAGAATAAGCTGGCTCCCCGTTTTCCCCAGAGCTGCGATTTCGGTTGGTGAGTTGTTGCAGTCGAATTCCGGTATTTTCTTACAGTGGCGTTCACCAGCTAAAACACAGTCGTTGGCGCGGAGCGAGTTGGCTTGCCCAATGGTTTCGACCGGGATGACGCTACGAAATCCATTGCCTAATGCGGTGACAATCGTACTGGAGGCACGAAGCACATCGATGACGATGACAACATGATTGCTGATCTGTTCAAAACGAATTTCTTCCACGGTCGGCACCACTTCTATTCGCACGGATAAAACCTCCCTCTATCCATGAGTAGGGCTGTATCGCCGCGCAATCCTCGCCGTAGCGTCTCCACAGAGAATACATCCGTATAGGCAATGTTTCCAAGATTAACGTCGCTGCCAATGGCTTTGATGAAGCAGACCTGTTGATCTTTTTGTGGGGCTTCCCAGATCAGGCGGGAGGCTTTTTCTTTGGCCGCCGCGACAATGTCTAAAACGAAGGAATCGTCTATATTGCCGTCCCCGTCACAAACGCCGACGGTGCCACTCTCTCTCGCTTCCACAATAACGTGACTGGCACCATTGTGCAGGTCGAAGCTAAGCGTCTCCAGCAATTCCTCTCGACAAGTGCGATAATCGGCAGTTTTTTTCCCGACTTCCGTGTAGACCACCAGATCATTGTCTAACGCGTAATTGATGGCTTCCTGACGTTGTGCAAAGGATAAAGGGAACGTTCCATCGGATATTTCGACCGCCGTAAAACCGAGAGAGCGAATCAGCTTCATATAATCTGCAATCGTATTATGACGGATGGCAATTTCAAAAAAAGTTCCTCCTGGCATGATGTGTACGCCATTTTGTTTTGCGAGGGTCAATTTTTGGTTGAGTATTTCGAGGGGATACAGAGCGATGGTGCCAAAACCGAGTTTGTATAGATCGATATAGGGAGCAGCCAGCGCTAACAAGTCGGAATAAGCGGTAAGTCCAAGGCCTTTGTCAATGACCATGGTTAAGCCCTTCGCACGGGGCTTCTCTCGGATTTGCCCGGACGGGTTTGCCCAGCTGTCAGGCAAAAACGATTGATCACACTCTACCATCGGCAAGTTCCTCATTTCTTCTAGGCGTATGGTTCAGTGTATGCCCAGTGGAGGGGAGGAGTGAGGGCAAAAGCCTATAGAGGTCATGCAAAAAGTGCTGAAATGATGTGGTACAGGCATAGAGTGAAAGGAGGGGAGGACGAGACGGTATGTTGGAAAAAGCAATTATGGGTATGGCGGCGCTTAGGGTTTTCTCAGGCAGTATCGAGATCATTGCAGCTTTGCTCATTTTGAAAGTGAACCAGGTCGAAAAAGCTCTGCTCATTAATTCGGGTCTTGCGATTGTCGGGCCAATCATCTTGATCACCACTACAACAATCGGTTTATTAGGCATGTCGGATCGGGTTAGCTTTGCCAAAATTGCATGGATTCTGGTGGGGATCTCCTGCATCTTGATTGGGGTCCGCAAGTAGTTACCCATTTCCTTCCATTTGTAAATGCAATCATGATGGGGAACGATAGGTGGGAGAGATTGGATGGGAGGGAATGTGGATGCCAGAAGCATTGGCGAATCGAATCGCATACTTGCAAGGGTTGGCAGATGGGTTGGAAGTGGGGGAGAAGAGCCCCGAAGGAAAAATTTTGGTAGAGATGATTGAGATTCTAAATGAGGTGCAGGGTGAGCTACGAGAGCTTCACGCTCGAGTGGAAGAGACAGAGGATTATGTGGAGGCCTTGGATGAAGACTTAGAGGACATTGAGCTCTACCTTTTTGAAGATGATGATGACTTGTACGAAACCGTTGTCGATTGTGAGGATGATGACGACGAGTACGCGGCTTTCTACGATTTAGATGATGATGAAGACGCACAACTGTACGAAGGACAAGTAGATCCCCATCTCGATACGACCTACGAATTCGCATGCCCTAGCTGCCAGAAAGAAATCTATCTGCACGAGGGCAAGGATGAGGAAGGTTTCAGACACTATGTAATAGAGCCGGTGGATAACAAGAAAACGGATAATCGCTGATCCCTATAGGAAAAGCTTGCACTCGCGTTCTAGCACGAGGGCAAGCTATTTTTTTTGCATAAATCTCGTCCACCTCTGCATAGGATGGAGGTAAGTCAAAGTGGACAAAGGCAGAATGCTGCAAAAGGAGGGTACCTGATGAATGAGATCTTGACGATATTGCCAGCAACTTTACGCACGATTTTGACGGCCCTTCCTATCGCGGTCAGAGAAAATCTAGAAGAGATTCGGCTTCGGCAAAACCAGCCGCTAGAAGTCAGGTTTGGCCAACAATCTAGCTATGTGACACCGTCGGGGCAAATCACCTCGATACCCGCGCAAGGTTGGCTGTTTTCAGCAGAAGAGGCTGCAAAGCTCTTAAACCAGGTCAGCCAGCATTCTCTCTATGCCTTGGAAGAAGAGTTGAAAAGGGGTTACATCACGGTGGTTGGCGGTCATCGCATTGGCATTGCGGGGAAAGTGGTGCTGGACAAAGGTGAAGTGAAGGGAATCAGAGATGTGACCAGCTTCAACATCCGGATTGCCCGCGAGAAAAAAGGCGCGGCCAGGAAGGTCATGCCGTATTTGTTTGAGGATGGCAAATTGCTGAACACGCTGCTCATCTCCCCACCTCAGTGCGGGAAGACTACCTTGTTGCGTGATATGGCGCGAACCATCAGCTACGGGAGCGAGTGGTCTTCAAGTCGCAAGGTAGGAATTGTGGACGAGCGTTCTGAGTTGGCAGGATGCTTACAAGGAGTTCCTCAACGAGACGTCGGTCCGCGAACGGATGTGCTGGACGCTTGCCCAAAAGCTGCAGGGATGATGATGATGATTCGCTCCATGTCGCCTGATGTTCTGATTGTGGACGAGGTGGGAAGAACGGAGGATGGCGACGCAGTCTGGGAAGCGATTCATGCAGGTGTAGCCGTCATTTGCTCGGCGCATGGAGCGAGTGTCAAGGAAGTAGCAGAACGCCCCATGCTGGGCAAGCTGATTCGATATGGAGCCTTTTCCCGCTATATCGTACTCAGCCGCGAAAAAGGTGTTGGAACAATCCAGGCCATCTACGATCAAAGCATGAACCTGGTTGAAAGGGAGAAAATTGCATGGTCAAGCTGATGGGAGCCGTACTCATCCTATTTTCAGCGTCGATGGTTGGTTGGCAGATCGGCAAGTATTACGCGACTCGTCCCGTTCAGCTTCGGGCACTGCTCGTTGCTCTGCAAATGCTTGAAACGGAAATCGTGTTCGGGATGACTCCATTACAGCGGGCGTTTGTGAAGGTTGGTCATCGCGTCTCCGAAGAGGTAGGGAAAGTATTTCTTCTGGCGGCTGAATTTCTGCAAACAGAAAAGGCGCATTCGGCTGAGGAAGCATTGCAACAAGCTATGAATAGACTCTGGACCCAAACCGCCTTGCGCAGACAAGAGCGAGAGGTGCTTGAGAGTCTAGGTCAGGTACTCGGATCATCCGATCGGGAAGACCAGCAAAAGCATTTGCGCCTAGCTGTCACCCACCTGCGAGGGCTGGAAGAGGAAGCTCGTGCAGAACAGGAAAAGTACGAAAAAATGTACAAGAGTTTGGGCTTTTTAGGAGGACTCTTGGTCGTCATCCTGATGTTCTAAAGGCGAGGTGTTCACAGTGGATTTTGATTTGACACCTGTTTTCCAGATAGGAGCAGTAGGGTTCATAACAGCCATCCTGCATACAGTCCTGAAGCAGGCGGGCAAGGAAGATATTGCGCATTGGGCAACTCTGGTCGGATTCATCATTGTCCTGTACATGGTGTCCCATTACATCGGCGATCTGTTCTCCGAGGTAAAACGCGTCTTCCTGTTCAACTGAGGAGGGGCTCCAGATGGAGATTGTACAAATTGTCGGACTAGGACTGGTGGCTACGATTCTCGCGCTAGTCATTAAGGAACAGAAGCCGATGTTCGCCTTTTTGCTGGCGATCGCGAGCGGAGTCATCATCTTTTACTTTCTCGTCGGAAAAATAGCTGATGTCATTCGAGTTTTGGAAAGATTGGCGGTTCAAGCAGATTTGAACCTTGTGTTTCTGGAAACGATTCTGAAAATCATCGGAATTGCCTACATTGCTGAATTCGGTGCACAGATGACCCGAGATGCTGGACAAGGTGCGATTGCTTCGAAAATCGAGCTCGCTGGAAAAGTCCTCATACTAGTTATGGCTGTACCGATCATCCAAATCATTATCGAAACAGTGATCGACTTGTTGCCGGCATGAGGGAGGTGGGATGTCCATGGCACACACTTGCAAGCTGATCCTGTTCTTGTACCTGCTTCTTGCCTTGTTTCCAGTTGCCGTGTCTGCTGCTATGACACCCGCTGTTGCACCCGCAGCCGGTCCGATCAATCAAATCGTGCAGCAACAGGTCGATCACTTGCAGCTAGACCGAGTCGAAAAGTATTGGCATCAGTTGCAGCGCGACTATAAAGGGTACTTGCCCGACTTGAAATCGGAAGGCTTTATCCAAATCCTCATGCAGCAAGGTGACTTCAGTATTTCAGGAGTCCTGCAAGGAATGGGCAAATTCATCTTTCATGAGATTTTGATGAATGGCAAGCTGCTTAGCTCCATCATTATCATTACGGTCTTCGCGATGATTCTCGAAACGATGCAGAACGCCTTTGAACGCAATGCGGTATCGACAGTGGCGTACTCGATTACTTATCTCGTCTTGATGGTACTTGCGATCAACAGCTTTCATGTCGCCATTACCTATGCCAAAGATGCAATCGCGAACATGTCTGATTTCATGCTGGCCATGATCCCACTCGTCATCGCGCTGCTTGCTTCGGTAGGAAATCTGGCATCCGCCACTATGTTTCATCCGCTGATTATCTTCATGATCAACACCAGTGGCATGATGATCTCTTACGTCGTGTTTCCGCTACTGTTTCTCTCTGCGATGCTCTCTATCGTCAGCCTGTTTTCAGAGAGGTACAAAGTCACACAGTTAGCGACCTTGCTTCGCAATATTGCAATGGGTGTCCTTGGCTCATTTCTGACGATCTTTCTCGCC
Source organism: Brevibacillus sp. BC25 (assembly GCF_000282075.1). NCBI lineage: Bacteria > Bacillati > Bacillota > Bacilli > Caryophanales > Paenibacillaceae > Brevibacillus > Brevibacillus sp. BC25. The sequence goes on along the minus strand of NZ_AKIX01000078.1, from coordinate 10,334 downwards.
ATCATTTCCATACAGGGAGCGACTTCAGCCGTTGCGGACGGGGTCACGCTCCGAACAGCGAAATACATCACGGGCAATTTCATCCCGATAGTAGGTCGTGTGTTCTCCGATGCGGCAGATACCGTACTCAATGCCTCGCTACTGGTCAAAAATGCCGTCGGCTTGGCAGGAGTTTTGATCCTGATCATGCTATGCGCGTTTCCGGCTTTGAAGATACTGGTACTGGCTCTGATCTACAATCTGTCATCTGCCGTACTCCAACCGCTTGGAAACAGCCCAATCATCAGTGCGTTAGGTACGATTGGGAAAAGTCTTTTGTTCGTCTTCGCTGCTTTGGCGACAGTCGGCTTGATGTTCTTTTTGGCGATTACGATCATTATTGCGGCGGGCAACATCTCCATGATGGTTCGGTAGGTGATGAGATGACTTGGTTAACACTGTGGTTGAAAAAAATTATCCTGCTCGTCCTTTTGGCTGCCTTCCTCGATCTGATCCTGCCCAATACGACACTGCAACGCTACGTAAAAATGGTGATGGGCTTGATTCTCTTGTTGACGATCATTTCTCCCGTGTTTAGTCTGTTTAGCCTCTCGCAGGAAGATTTGGCCTTTCGTCTGGACCGCTACCAACAAGAGCTAAACAAGCCTGCTTCGGCAGAGTGGAAACGCATCACTGACAAGCTGCTCGGTCAACAAAACCAACAGATGACTGCTTACGTCCAGTCACAGGTAGCGTCCTCAGTAAAAGCCAGTGTCAAAGAGCAGTACGGCGTAACTGTCGAAGATGTCACGATAACTGTTAATCAGCAAAATCCAGAACAGCCAACCCTTGAGCGAATCGAGCTGGTAGTCGGTGACGCGAACAAGGAAGAGCAAAAAGGGCAGAGCACGATTGAACCGATTAAACCTGTCCAGCCTGTTGAGATTACGATTGGCGAACCCATTGAAATACAACCTGATCCCAAATCAGATATTGCAGCAACAGCTCATCTTGACAACCCACTTTACGCGCAAATTACAAACGATGTCGCCAAAGAGTGGGGGCTTTCGAAGAGTCAGGTCGTTATCAAAGACGAATCGAGAGAAAGAGAGAAACAGTAGCGGATACAGTCAGTGAAGCGAGGTGAAAACAATGAACCAATTGTGGGAAAAGTTGAAAAGTCTGTTTATGAAGCAACAAGGCGAGACGATGCAGGAAGAAAAGAAAATCGTAGTGGGGAGCAAGGGCAAAAACCAAAAACTGAAGCCGCTGCATTATTTCATCGTCATATTGGGAATAGGCGTAGCCATAATGATTTTGACGGATTTCCTCAGAGTGGAAAAAGATCAGCCACTCGGATTTGGAGATATAGGGAGTGAGGCGCCAGGTCCTCCTGGAGGCGATTCAACTTCCCAGGTGCTAGGGGGGTCACCGACTACCGACATTATTGCCGAATATGAAAACATTTACGAGACACAGCTGCGCGATATCCTCGCTTCTGTTGTCGGCGTCGGCGAAGTAGAGGTCATGGTCAATCTGGAATCAACACCAGAGCTGGTTGTGGAAAAAAATCGCAACATTCGTTCCTCAACCAATCAGGAAATGGACAAAGAAAAGGCAACCCGCAATCAAAATGACCAGTCACGAGATGAGCAGGTCGTCATCGTGCAAGGTGGCAAGCAAGATGCCCCCGTTATTGTGAAGACGCTGAAGCCGAAAGTCCGCGGGGTCCTGGTAGTGGCTAAAGGGGCCGATAACATCCAGGTTAAAGCGTGGATCACTGAAGCCGTTCAAAAGGTTTTGGATGTTCCCGCTTATAAAATATCCATTTTGCCCAAAAAAGGGTAGGAGGTAATGGCGAATGATTCTGCGAAAGCAAACGGTATGGTTGTTGACAATGCTTGCTGTCATGGTTGTGCTCTCCGGCTATTACTTGGTGAAGGGGCCGCAAGAACAGATCCCAACATCAGGACAAGAGCAAGCTGTCCAGAAGCAAGAGCAAATTTCTGGCGTGGTTGTTGAATCCAAGCAAGTAGATCACGCCCCACAAGCAACTCCTGTCGATCAAGCTCCAAAGACAGCTCCGGTAGACGAAAAAACTGGCACGAAGGAAGTCAAAACTCCTGCTGCACCAGAAGCGAAGCCAGCGGCAACGAACACGGTCGTTCCAGTAGCAGAAACGGCGAGTGAAATTTTCCAAGGCTACAAAATGAAACGCGAAGCCATGTTGCAACAACAAAAAGACGAACAGCTCGCAATTGTAAACAGCACGGATTCCTCTCCGCAGGCAGTAGCAGAAGCGATGGCCAAGTTTGAAGAACTGTCCAACATGGAAAGCGCTACGATGACTGCAGAAGAAATGCTCAAGGCGAGTGGCTATCAGGATGCGGTCGTTACTGTCCAAAATGACAAGGCGACAGTCATTGTACAAAAAGATAAATTGAGCGCAAACGAGGTCGTGGAAATCATTGCAAACGTGAAGCAGCACTTGAATATCCCGGCGACTAACATTAACGTACAATACAAGTCATCCTAATAAAAGCTGCGGTACTTTCTCGTTATAAGGGATAGGAGAAACGGGCATGATGGTAAGGATTTTCTCGCTTCTGTTAGAAAAGAAGCGGGGAAATCCTTTCTTGACGTGGTATAGGCAACAGGCTACCATGGATTTATGGTTTGCCAAAAGGATACATAATGGACTCCACGAACCTCTATTGAAAGAAAAGAAGGAGTGCTTGTTCGTAATGAAAATGCATGAAATCCGCGAAATCATTAAGCTAATTGATCAATCTTCCATTCAAGAATTTAACTTGGAAACAGAAGGTGCCAAGGTGTCTCTGAAAAAATCCAATGGTACGGAAACGATTGTCGTAACGCAACCAGCGGTTCAAGCTCCTGTTGCAGCACCAGTTGCACATATCCCGGCTCAGCCAGTTGTTGCGGCAGCGCCAGTCGCAGTAGAAGCTTCGAAAGCAGCAGCTGTACAAGCATCGGATGATGCAAATCTCCACAAGATTGTATCTCCAATGGTAGGGACTTTCTATAGCGCATCAGAACCAGGCAAGCCGCCTTACGTACAAGCTGGTGACAAAGTGAATGCGAGCAAAGTTGTTTGCATCGTAGAAGCTATGAAACTCTTTAACGAAATCGAAGCAGAAGTAAGCGGCGAGATCGTGAAAGTCCTCGTAGAAGACGGTCAATTGGTTGAGTATGGCCAAGCATTGTTTTTGGTGAAGCCAGAATAAGGTGGGGGAGAGCGGAATGTTTCAAAAAGTATTGATTGCCAATCGCGGGGAGATTGCCGTGCGTATTATCCGGGCATGCCGCGAGTTGGGCATTCGTACGGTCGCCGTATACTCCGAAGCGGATCGTGAAGCGCTTCATGTGAAGCTGGCCGACGAAGCTTACTGTATTGGTCCAAAGGCATCCAAGGAAAGCTATTTGAATATAGCAAACATCATGAGTGTAGCGACCAAGGTAGGGGCAGACGCCATCCATCCTGGTTATGGCTTCTTGGCGGAAAACGCCGACTTTGCCGAGATCTGTACCGCCTGCAACATTACCTTTATCGGTCCAGACCCAGAAGCAATTGTGAAGATGGGTGACAAGTCCACAGCTAAGGATACGATGAAAACGGCAGGTGTACCTACTGTACCAGGTACGGAAGGACTGATCGAAGATGTGGCTGACGCTGTAGTCACCGCAAATGAGATTGGCTATCCTGTCATGGTCAAAGCGACAGCGGGTGGCGGCGGACGCGGTATGCGCGTAGCCGTTGATGACGAAGATTTGGAAAAAGCGATCCGTCAGGCTCAAAACGAGGCGAAAACGGCTTTTGGCAATCCAGGGGTTTACTTGGAGAAGTTCGTAGAAGGCCCACGACATGTGGAAATTCAAATCATGGCAGACAAGCATGGCAATGCCGTATACCTGGGTGAGCGCGACTGCTCCATCCAACGTCGTCACCAAAAGCTGATCGAGGAAGCTCCATCTCCAGCATTGAGTGAAGAGCTGCGCCGACAAATGGGTGAAGCTGCTGTTGCGGCGGCAAAATCCGTTTCCTATCACGGTGCGGGCACTGTCGAGTTTTTGCTGGACAAACACGGACAGTTCTACTTCATGGAAATGAATACACGTATTCAGGTTGAGCATCCGGTAACCGAGCTGGTGACTGGTATTGATCTGATCAAGGAGCAGCTGACCGTAGCGGCAGGCCAACCTTTGTCCTTTACGCAAGAGGATATCCAAATGGATGGCTGGGCTATTGAATGCCGCATTAATGCTGAGAACCCTGCGAAAAACTTCATGCCTTCGCCAGGTCGTATCACGGAATATTTGGCGCCAGGCGGCTTTGGTGTGCGCGTAGACAGTGCAGCGTATGCGGGATATTCCATTCCGCCATACTACGACTCTATGATTGCCAAACTAATTGTGTGGGGCAAGGATCGTAACGAAGCGATTGACCGTATGAAACGTGCCTTGAGCGAATTCGTCGTCGAGGGAATTACGACAACAATTCCATTCCATTTGAAGGTATTGGAGCACGAAGTATTTGTCGGCGGGAATTTCGATACGAAATTCTTGGAAACCTACGACTTGAACCTGGATGAAGTGTAAGTAGGGCTGATTTGTAAAAATACGGTGTGCTTGGTATAATGAATTACAAATTAGAGGGAGGTGCGAAGCATGGAAGAGTTTACTCCAGATTTAGATAGAACAGAGCTTGGTAAGGTCCAGATCGCTCCCGAAGTGTTGGAAGTGATCGCCGGCATGGCAGCGTCCGAAGTAGAAGGTGTGGCGCAAATGAGCGGCGGTTTCGTAGGAGAAATAGCTGAACGTTTAGGCCGTAAAAATATAGCACGTGGTGTGCGTGTAGAGGTTGGCTCCCGTGAAGCAGCGGTGGATGTTTCGATCATTGTCAAATACGGACATCGCATCCCGGAAGTCGCTCGAAATATTCAAGATAGTGTACGCAATACGATTGAGAGCATGACAGGTCTTTCGGTAGTTGAAGTAAACGTACATATCGTTGATGTTGAGTTGAAAGCTGAAGAAAAAGCACCGGCACCTGTACCAGTTGAAGAACACCAGCGCGTGCGCTAACAAGCAGCGGATGGATGCCCCCTACGAACAGGGGGCATTTTCCTCATTTGAAAACGTGATTTTGTTTAGGCTTTCAGCGTAAATTCATGGAGTTTTCCGGAACGTGCCGTGTTTGTCTCCTTTTTCAAACATGGCTGAAAGGAGAGGTGCTTGTGAACTTGTTTGACCGCTTTATCTTGACGATTTATAGCTTTGCGCTCATTATTTTGTCTTGCATCGCGATAGCAGCGACCAGCGGATTGATCTCGCAAGATTTTTTCCGTCCATACGTGGATCAGATGCTGGCGGGTACGAACATCACCTATCTCATTGTCGCGATCATTTTCCTCGTAGTCAGCCTTCGCTTCTTTTTCAGTTCTTTCCGCTCTAACAAGCCTAAAGTAGAACGGGGAATCCGTCAGCGCAGTGATTTGGGTGAGGTCAACATTACGATTCAAACGATCCAGACCATTGCAGAGCGTGCCGCCCGCCGAGTTAAAGGAGTGCGCGATATGAAAACGACAGTTAAAGCACTCGAAAGCGGCAATATTATCACCCTTCGTGTTTCGGTAGATGGAGAAACGCCATTGCCTGAACTGACACAGAAGCTACAGGCTGACGTGAAGGAGCAAGTTGAGGGGATTGCTGGTGTTGTCATTTCTGAGGTGACCATTGTCGTGACGGAAGTAGCTCAGCAGGAAAACTACTCGGCTCGTAAACGGGTGGAATAGAAGGTGAAGTAAATGGTGCGGGAGTTAATGTGGGAACACAAGGGGAAGCTAATGGGGGTTTTTGCCGGACTTTTTTTAGGCATCATCTACCTTCTCGTGGGATTTTGGGATACACTGGTTTTTGTTGTGTTTGTCGGGACCGGTTATTATATTGGTCGCAAGCTCGATCATAAAGAAGACTTGCGTGAAATACTCGACAAGATTTTGCCAGGCAAGTTTCGGTGACATAAGAAAAGTCCGAGCTCATTTTAATTAGTAGGTGAATGAATGGTATGAAACGAAGAACAGCACGAGAAAAAGCAGTCCAATGTCTTTTCCAAATTGATATGGCTGAGGTTCCGCTAACGGATGCGGTTGCCCTCGTCATGGAAGAATCCGAGGAAAATGCACAGTATTTGCGTTATCTCCTCGATGGTGTATTGAATAACTTGACTGAGATTGATTCGGAAATCAAGAAGTATCTGCGTGGATGGCAATTGGAACGCATCGCCAATGTAGATCGCGCTATTCTTCGTCTGGCTTTTTACGAGATCATGTTTGAGCAAGACACTCCTGACAAAGTCGTGATGAACGAAGCGATTGAGATCGCGAAGCTCTTTAGCGACGAGACGTCCCACCGATACATTAACGGTGTGTTGTCGAGCTTCTTGCAATCGCGTGAAACTAAGCAGGCGTAATAGGTAGGAGATACAAGCATGAGTAAGGTAATGTTGGGAATCGACACGAGCAATTACCGGACATCACTGTGCTTGGCTGAGGAAGACGGCCGAATTGTCGCAGAAGCAAAACGCCTTCTGAAAGTAAAGGAGGGCAAGCGCGGACTGCAACAATCCGAAGCCGTCTTTCAGCATGTGATGAACCTGCCGGAATTAAGTGAAGAAATGAAGTGGAAGGATTACGAGATTGCAGCGATTTGCGTGAGCGAGAAGCCGCGTCCGCAAGACGGATCGTATATGCCTGTATTTAAGGTAGGAGAGGGCTTGGCGAAATCGTTGGCGACTTATTTGCGGGTTCCCCTTCACTTGACGACTCATCAAGAGGGACATATAGCGGCGGGGGAATATACCGCTGAGGTGCGTCCGACAGAGGATCGCTTTTTGGCTGTGCATTTGTCTGGAGGCACCAGCGAGTTATTGTTGTGCGAGCGTCATGCAGCCGGTTACGTCATTGAGAAAATCGGTGGGACAATCGATCTGCACGCTGGGCAACTAGTTGATCGGATTGGTGTAGCACTCGGTATGTCCTTTCCAGCAGGTCCTGCGTTGGAGCAGTTAGCCAAGGACGCAACAGGTGCGTTTCGGATTTCTTCGGCGGTTGACGGGCTTTCCTTTAGTTTTTCTGGTCCAGAAGCTTCGCTTTTACGTGAAGTGGAGAGGGGAAGTACGAGCCCTGCTGAGATTGCTCGGGCGACAGAGCAATGTATTGCCAATACACTAGAGAAGTCCTTACGTCATGCAGTAGAGCAAGGTTACCCGAAGGACATCTTGATTGTTGGAGGAGTAGCTGCTAATTATTACATACGTGAGAGGCTAATCAAACGCCTGGAACACCCTGCGGTGAAGGCAAAGCTGTACTTCTGTGACCCCGTTTACTCTGGTGATAATGCCTATGGAGTCGCTATGTTGGGGTGGATGAAGCAAAAGACGAACATTAAATAAATATGAACTTTTTATAATTCGGCTTTACAGTTAAGGGGGAAATCGGTACACTTAACGTATCGACGTTGATAAAGGAGGCATTTTCTCCATGGCTGCAACCATTCTCCAGGGAAAAGAAGTAGCACAGAGTATTCGGGCCGAATTGGCGAACGAAGTAGCTGAATTGAAAAAGCAAGGGATCGTACCGGGATTGACCGTTGTCATTGTGGGAGACGACCCGGCTTCTCACTCCTATGTGCGTGGTAAAGCAAAAGGCTGCGAGGAAGTCGGTATTTCATCCGAGATCATCATGAAGGACGCTGACATCACAGAGGAAGAGTTGTTGGTGATCATTCAACAGTTGAACGAAAATCCGAACGTTAATGGGATTTTGGTTCAGCTTCCTCTTCCTGCTCATATTTCAGAGCATGCGGTAATTGAAGCCATTGCTCCTGAAAAAGATGTGGATGGTTTCCATCCGATTAGCGTAGGAAACATGGTATTGGGAAATGAGACGATGCTTCCTTGCACGCCGCACGGGGTTATTGAATTGATCAAGCGCACAGGAGCCCCAATGGCAGGCAAACATGCAGTGGTGATCGGTCGCAGCAACATCGTTGGTAAGCCGGTCTCATTGCTACTGCAACAGGAAAATGCTACGGTAACCATGTGTCATTCGCGCACGCAAAATCTCGAGGAATACACCCAAAAGGCAGACATCCTCGTCGTTGCAACCGGTAGGGCTCATATGATCGGCAAGGAGCATGTCAAACCGGGCGCTGTCGTCATTGACGTTGGTGTGAACCGCATCGAAACGGGTAAGCTGGTTGGAGATGTCAAGTTCGACGAGGTCAAAGAAGTGGCTAGCTTTTTAACCCCAGTTCCAGGCGGTGTTGGCCCGATGACGATTACCATGCTGCTGAAAAATACCGTTGCAGCAGCGAAAAAGCAAGTAAAACAATAGAAGAAAATTGGCAACTTATTATAGAATGGATAAGGCATAAGCTTTATCCATTCTTTTGCATAGTCCTTGTTACATGCACGGCAAAGCCAAGTTTTTGTAAAGGAGGGGCCGCATGGCATTACAAGATATCTTATCCGTCAGTGATCTCAATCGTTATATTAAGATGGTGCTGGAAAAGGAACCCCACCTGCAAGATATATGGGTGAGAGGGGAAATTTCCAATTTTACCCACCATTCCAGTGGTCATATGTATTTCACGCTAAAGGACAAGCAGTCACGCATCAAAGTTGTCATGTTTGCTAGTTATAATCGCTTCCTGCGTTTCTTGCCCAAAGATGGAGCAAAAGCGATTGTACGAGGGTCCATTTCTGCATACGAACGGGACGGCGCGTATCAGTTTTACGCCAAAGAGATGCAGCCAGATGGTCTCGGCTCGCTTTATTTAGCATTTGAGCAGCTAAAAGAAAAATTAGCTCAAGAAGGGTTGTTTGCAGCAGAGAGGAAGCGAATGCTCCCGCGTTTTCCGAAACGTGTCGGTGTCGTCACTTCTCCGACTGGAGCAGCCATCCGAGATATTTGCACGACGATTCGCAGACGGTATCCGCAAGCAGAGATCGTACTTTCACCAGCCGTTGTCCAAGGTGTGGATGCACCTGCATCGATTGTCTCCGCTATTCGGATTCTGAACAATCAGCCTGACATTGATGTTCTTATCGTAGGGCGCGGTGGTGGTTCCATTGAGGAACTGTGGGCGTTTAATGATGAAAACGTAGCGAGGGCAATAGCTGCATCACTCATCCCTGTCATCTCCGCTGTTGGGCACGAGACGGATGTGACGATCGCCGATTTCGTAGCAGATGTCCGGGCAGCTACGCCGACAGCCGCAGCTGAATTGGCTGTGCCGCATTATTTGGAATGGGTCGAGAGAGTGCGGCAGCTCGAGATACGGATGCATCGAGCAGTGCGAGGTACCATGACAGAGCAGAGAAACCGTTTGACACGCATGAGCAATTCGTATGCGATGCGCCAACCGGAGCGGAGGCTGGAGGAAGCCGCAGAACGCTTGGATCGGGCACATTTGCGGATGCGTCAATCGATGAAGCATTTGCTAGAAAGAAGACGCGAGCGCTATACGCGATTAGACGAACAAATCAAGCGCTATCGCCTCGCCGATCAAATCGGGGATAGTAGAAAAAATCTGTCTAAACTCCGCGCCACCCTGGACGAACGGATGCTGGGCCGTCTCAACCAAAAAAGAATGGCATTCGCAGCTCGCATAGCTACTTTGGAAGCGCTGAGTCCGTTGAAGGTCATGCAGCGTGGATTCTCACTCGTATACACCAATGACAGACTCGTAAAATCAGTGGAACAGTTTGCCCCTGGCGACGAGATCATGGTACGATTAAGTGATGGCAGTGCGACTGCGCGTGTGGAAAAAGTGAATCGGGAGGAGGAGAAGAAGAGTGGCTCGCAAGAAAACAGAACAAGAGACTGATATGCAGTTCGAGGACGCGATGAAGCGTCTGGAAGAAGTCGTCAATCGACTCGAGGAAGGAGATATACCCCTCGAAGAAGCGATTACGCTATATCAGGAAGGAGTAACTCTTTCCAGAATTTGTGGTCAAAAGCTGGATGCAATCGAAGCGAAGATTACCCAGTTGGTAGAAGAAGACGGACAGGTAAAGCAGAAGGCTTTTCGCGTGGAAGGAGAATAATGATCGGCGTGCATACATTCGAGAGCTATTTGGTGGAAAAGACTGCCTATATAGAACAAAGACTCCTGCCAGCCCTTGAGCAGCAAGGAGTTCCGGAAAACTTGTACGAATCCATGAAGTATTCGCTCATGGCAGGCGGAAAAAGGTTGCGTCCCATGCTGGTGTTGGCGGTCCTCGAAGCACTGGACAAGCCGATTGAACGGGGTGTAGCTTTTGCGGCTGGCTT
>NZ_AKIX01000077.1:0-59555 GCF_000282075.1 Brevibacillus sp. BC25 | reverse complement strand
CTAACCATGGCGGTGACAACATGATTCCAGAACGCTATCGGCAGATGCTGCCGCCGCAATGGTACGAGAATGAAGTGGCGGAATATCACTTTGAAGGTGCAGGGACAGTTGTAGATGCTTTCGATTTGCAGCGTGAGGACATCCTACAGCAGTTTAGCCCATGGTCAGCTACCTGGGGGTTGGATGTCTGGGATTGGATTTATTTCGGGAGAAAGCAATTGCTGAGTGTTGAGGAACGGCGAAAGAATATCCAGCAAAAGCACTGGTCGTATCTTGGTTTTGCTCCCAGCGTGCTGCGGGCAATTGGTTTGAGTTCCTCGTCATTCAAGCATGTCCAGATGGTCGAGGATTACGGCAAAAAGGTGATTCGGTATGTTTACCCGATTGAGGACCGATTCGATACGAAGAATGCTGTTCAAGCTGTTGAGAGAATTAGACCAGTTCATTGTAATGGAGTCGCTTTTGAACCTGTTGTGTCGGAGAAGATCGTGCTGCGAGATGTCTTAGTGGTTGGGATTAAGGAGTACCACAAGGTCAGTGAATTTCGTGTAGGGATGACACCAATCAAGCGTTACGAGGAGGTCGTGAAATGATCCTACCAAGCTATCTTCAAACCGTCCGGAATGACTTGCTGGCTAGGGTGTCGGGCGGCGACATTTTGATAAACGGCTCAGTTTCAGTGCCTGTACAAGCTGTGGAGATTGCTTCGCATCCGATTGCAGGCGTACAAGACGGAATTGCATTACAAGTATCTGTCCAGCATGTAGCCAGCGTGCCAGTCATCACAAGCGCAAAGTTGAGGACCAGAACTGGAGCGGTCGTTGCTGAGAAAACAGGGACTATTGAAATGAATGGGGCGCAGTTTGTAAACCTGACCTTTGTTATCGAAGCGAGAGGAGGGGTGTAAGTGTCCTATGTAGCAAAAACGGATTGGAAACATGATGATCCGGTCACTGAGGTGGACATTAATCGTTGGGAGCGAGGTATTGTGGATGCCCACGCGGAGCTGGCTGTGCTGATTGCAGATGTATCAAACCTGAAAGTACGAGTGAATACAATCGAATCTACATTGCCGGACGGATTCGTACACAACAATTTCAACGATGACCTGTCTACTATCAGCTTTATCAGGGTGATTCGGGGCTACTATAACGAAGCTCAGAGTCGGTTGGAGGTTTAGATGGTAGAAACAGGAATGGGTCGCAATAACGGCCATTTGCGGAAGGGGTGAAATAATAGGTGGCAAATGATTGGATTTTAGAATTAGAACGTACAACTAAGCTTTCTTATATTGGCGGATGGGTGTGGGTACGTACCACATACTATCAATCAGCTGGCACGTATTATTTAGGCTCGTATTACGAAAATGATCAGTATGCGTTTCTAAAGGAATATCCATACACTTTTTTGGCAGATCATGAGTACAAAATAGAAATCATTACACAGTCGGCGTTACAGGATAAAGTTATAAAGACGTTTGACGGAGCTAATCCCGGAAATCTAGACATGCAAATTAGTCTAGACGCTAATATAGCACCTAAGTTCTACTTGTATAAGAGGTTGAAAAATCAATCCCCAACAGTCACTTTAACCTCACCTACTAACAATCAGACAATCAAGCAAGGTACGGACATTGACTTCAAGTGGTCAGGAAGCGATTCAGACGGTGATGCGCTCACATATACGTTGCAGGTCGGCACATCGGCAGGGGCATCGAATATTTACAATGCCAGCGTAGGCAGTGCGACGTCAAAAAAGGGAATCAGCACATCTTGGGCGGTTGGCTTTTACTACTGGAGAGTTATCGCGAATGATGGAAAGGGCGGAGTTACAACATCTGCCGAGGGTGTGTTTAGTCTTGCACAAGGACGTCTTGTTACGCTAACGAAATCAAACTCAGTAGCCTATGACACACTTCTACAAGAGCTATACCCTACGACCAACTACTACAATGCGTCAAGTTTAGCAGTGGGCATGGCAAGTGGGTACCTATCTAGGTCGCAGATTTTCTTCGATTTTGGTGCTATCCCAAATGATGTAGTAATTAACAGTGCATTTCTCAATTTATACCAAGCTGCTAGTTCTAGCGGGACACGGATTTACGACGTACATCCCTTGACATCAGCCTGGCAAGAGTCTATTCCTACATGGAACGCTCCAACACCATTTAACCCGTTCAAAAAAACGTCATTAACTGTGGGGTCTGCTGCTGGTACTATCTCGTTTGATGTCAAGCAGCTTGTGCAGGAGATGGTAAATGGCACTTACGCCAACTTCGGATTTTTAATTAAAGACTCCGACGAAACGACAAACAGTACCAGCAAAGGCTTTAACTCACTTGACTACACGAGCAACCAACCCACACTCACCATCGACTACTCCATCCCGACAACAGGCAAAAAACAGGTGGAGTATGTGGGTAATAACTGGAGTCATAATGGAGGAGGTACGGGTGTTTCGTTAGTATTACCCGCGGGCACAACTGCTGGAGATTTGTTGATAGCATCCGTCAACCTTGCTTCTAGTGCGACCATTACTCCACCAAGCGGTTGGGTTACGGCGGTTGATACCGTGGTCGTCGGTCGCAGGTATGCTGTTTATTACAAGAATATGCAGCCGGGTGAAACTTCTTATTCGTTCACTTCAACTGCTAATACAGAATGGAACGCTCGCATTCTTGCTTACCGAAACGTTAAGGGAGTCCAAACAGTCAAAACAAACTCTTATTCATCCGAGGCTGCTTCCTTTAGCCCGGGAAACACTTACGCTACAACAGACAACACTATGTTCGTACTAGTGACACAAGTTAGCGGGAATTATTCTTTTAATACGCCGCTAAATTACAACGCAGCTTTTAATTACATTAGCGTGTCTGATCCTATAGCTATTTCCAATGGGTATATGCACAAAAAAAGATCGCAAGCCACGGAAGATATGTACACTAGGTTAGTCGCTCAAAACGCATATGGAATCAGTAGTGCTCTTGTACTTGATCCATTCAGCAACAACCCACCTACGCTGACGCTCACGTCACCTGCCAATAATCAGACATTATCGGAAGGCAGCACTTGCAAGTTGGAAGGCACCGTCTCCGATGTAGACGCTGGTCAGTCATTGTCTGTCAAATACTCCATAGCTGGAGGACCGACGCAGAGCATAACTGTTGGAACATCTGACGGGTCAAATCCGAAGCCATTTTCGAAGACGCTCACCTACTCGCAAGGTCGTTTCTGGGATGGCTCGACAGACGTCTCAGGACTTCTACCAGCCGAGGCGTCATCGATTCAGATTTGGGCCAATGATGGAACGGATGATTCTGCAAAGCAGACACGGAACTTCACAGTAGTGCAAGAGGATGGCAAAATTTATGTTCCGGTCAACGTAGTCAGCCAGTCTTATCTCGTGTCCAAGATGGCGAGTCCTGTCCGGTTGAGTAATGGGTGGTTGGTGGGTGTTGTACGTGGCAACTCAGACAATCTGCTCTACGTCTATGTTTCCAAGGATAACGGTAAAGCTTGGGTCTTTCTAACCAAAAGCAGCATTCCCTCAAACAACTCGTTTTCTGTTGTTTCTAAGGGTACTTTTATCTACATCTTTGGAACAGACTCATCTTACTCTGTTATTTCAGTATCTTGGTTCAATGTTGCTATATACTCAAATGCCACCTATAGTAACAATTTGAACCTCGACAGCGGAAATATTTCGTGGGGTAGTGGACTCACCGCTAGCATTTCACCGGATGGAACAAAGTTGTGGTGGGGTGTCAGTTCTAAAAACAGCGCCTACCAGAACAGCTTTAACATCCGTGCTGGTTCCATACCGATCAATGCGGATGGTACTTTAGGTACGCCAAACGCAGCCCAACAGCTTACTTCATCAAACACCTCGGGTCAGGATTACCTAGACCCTAGCATTTTCATTCGTAGTGGTAGTGTACACATTCTATCAAGTTACCAAAGTGCTATTTTTGAAAGATATTGGAATGGGGTCAATTGGTTTACTTCTACTGTTTTTACAAGTGGAAACAACCTCTATCCTCAAAGTAAACCACAAATTATCGGAGATGCTAATAATAAGCTGTACGCGGTTTGGCATGGAACTGATGTAGCTGACTCATCAAACAATTATGTGCGATTTAATGTCGCTACTGGTTCAATCTGGGGCACAGCAAAAAAGCTCGCTAAAGGTACAAACGCCAGCATTACCAGCGATAAAAACGGAAAGGTTATCATCACCTACGAAGACGGCGGATACATCAAGCGGATCGAGTCTAGTAACGAGTTTAGTTCCTTCGCAGGCCCGTTTGTGGACGGTGTAGGCACCAATCCAGCAACGTTCTATGACCCAACATTCCAGAGGGACTTTTCGATTCCGCCGACGATCTACCAGGCAGCAGGCAAGGTCAAGTACCGCGGCGTACTCAACCTCAACAAACGCCCTGTCGTCACACTGGACACACCGGATAATCAGGCCTTGACCGAAAACTCGACACTCAAGGTATCCGGTCAGGCTGTAGACGAGGACACGGGAAACATCGTCTCTATTTTTTACAAAATCAATAGCGGACCTACGCAGGCGTCTGCATCCGACATATCGGATGGTAGCACGCCTATTTTGTTTGACAAGAGGCTAACCTATCGAAACAAACGTATTTACCTTGATGCTACTGACATTGTAGGTGTCGATCTTCCGGAGAACACTGACCACATCCTCACTGTCTGGGTAGAGGACAACAAGCAGGGTAAGAGCTTGGAGGTCGTGCGTAAGTTTAGAGTCGTATGGAATCGACCACCGGTAATCAATGGCGAAGACAAAGATCTCGGTATCTTCATGAAGCCTCCAAGCGTGAACTATTCAGCCACTGATCCAGAGGCCAACACTTTCACTTTTAGCGAGTATCTGAACGGGAAACAAATCAGGTCGTTTGCGGGTGTAGCCGGGCAGCAATACACAGTTGAAATTAGCCATGACGCTTGGATTCGATTGGATTTGGACGCGCAGCATCAAATCAAGATCGTTGCCACGGACAGCGCAGGAATCTCATCCGAACGGATTTACACATTCACCCGAACAGAGACTCATATCGAATTTATGCTAGAGTACGGAAATCCAGATATTAAAGCAGACTTCACATTGGACGGTATGCCATTACGTGTATTAATGACACTTGAAAGATACTTACCAGAAGGCTCTTCCATTGAAAGTGTGAAAGTCTGCAACAACTACTTAGACAATGTGCCGACATGGGAAGACTGCACTAATGCCGTCAAGGTCAACCGAGGCTATTTGTTCACTAATAAAAACAAAACAGCTCCCGAATGGGCTATTAATCTATGGGTGACCATCAACAAAGGAACAGCTAGGGAACGTGTACTTGTAAATGGTTATGGGGGTGCGTTCGATTAATGAAGATGCAAAATAAAGAGGCTATCTCAGTGATTAGAGAACAGCAACAAACAGATCCAGTTATGACAATGGGACAGGAGCTCTCCTCACTCAAAATTAGCAATATCCAAAAGGATGCGTTAATCCAGACAATGGGCGAGCAGCTAGCCCAAGTTAAGCTTGAGCTCATCCAATTAAAAGGAGGTGCTAAGTGATGGCATTTTGGGAGTTGGCATTTAGCATGAAGTGGGTCACAGTAGAAAAGCTGCGGCTAGCAGTAAAAACAACATCCAATCCTTTCGGAGAAATCTCGCCAAAGGAATTCAAGCAAATTACCAACCAAGATTTTTAAGCTACTACTATT
Organism: Brevibacillus sp. BC25; assembly: GCF_000282075.1. Lineage (NCBI taxonomy): Bacteria > Bacillati > Bacillota > Bacilli > Caryophanales > Paenibacillaceae > Brevibacillus > Brevibacillus sp. BC25. Next base: position 53,806 of record NZ_AKIX01000077.1, on the reverse strand, counting down.
TCATACACAGAGAATTGGAGTCAGCCCCGTACCTAGCGGGGCTATTTTTGTCCCCAAAAGGGGCGAGGAGGTACGAACCTATGAAACCCCTACACAACCTAGACACCATCGCAACCCCAGCAAACGCTTGGGCGACCACAGCAGGTGCCATCGTGTCGCCCGCCTTTTACTATCTATACGGCACCAATCGCCAAGACATCCTAATCGTCCTCTTCTTCATGATCGCCCTCGACTGGATCACAGGCATCTCCGCCGCCAAAAAAGACCAATCCTACTCCTCCGACTACGGCCTGTCCCGAATCCCACGCACCTTATTCCTCATGGCCCTACCAGCCGTAGCCAATCTCCTAGACCGCGTCATGGGTACCCCAGGCTTCTTATTCTACGGCGTCACCTTCGGCCTCATCTACCACACCTGGACAAGCCTGACCGCCAATGCCCACCGCGCAGGCTGGCCGATGCCCAAATCTATCGAGAGATTAGTCAGCGCCGAAATCAAGGCAAAGGCTGAGCGAGCCAAACGAAAGGAGTCCTAGTAAACGATGAAAATCACCGAGATGATTCTGTCCAACGTAAATTCCCGCCCCAAAAAGAAGATCGTCCCAAAAGGAGTCGTCATCCACTGGACGGCCAACGAACGCAGCGGTGCAAATGCCGCCGCAAACCGAAATTACTTCAACAAACCAACGACAGTCGCGAGCGCCCACTACATCGTGGATGACAAACAAATCATTCGCTGCCTGCCTGAGGACGAGATGGGCTACCACGTCGGGGCGCAGACTTATTCACAGGCCGCCTTGACCAGACTGAGCAACTACCCGAACAACTGCACGATTGGGATTGAAATGTGCGTCAACGCAGATGGAAGCTTTGCGAAAATGTACGAGCAAACAGTGGCACTGACCGCGGATATCTTGAAACGGCATGGCTTGGGAGTCGAGCACCTGTGGCGTCATTACGACATTACGGGGAAAAACTGCCCGGCCTTTTTTGTCGTCAATACGACCGCTCAAACCTATACGGGAATGCCAGCCAAGGACGCATGGGCAAAGTTTCAACAGGATGTCCACAGGTTTCTCACAGCTTATCCACAAAAACCACAGCCTGGTGTGGATAAGTGTGCAGTTGAACTGATACTGACTTCCACAGGCAAGCTAATCGATGATGTTTCCTATGTACCCATCCGTCTGATTGCGGAGGCAGTGGGTGGAGCAGTGGAATGGGAGCCTTCCACGCAAAAAGTGACCGTGAACGGACAGGAAGTCTCCTATGTAAACGACCAGGGAACTACTTTTGCGAAAACAAGGGAGCTTGCCGCCTTACTTGGCTTGCAAGTGGAGTGGGACGAGCCGAGAAAAGCAGTCGTATTGAAGAAATAAAAGAAAAGCCGCAGATCCTGTCTGCGACTTTTCCTATATATACTTTTACTCAATCCTAATCTGAATGATATCCGCTGCACTCAAGACAGCACTTGGCTTCGTCTCCTGCTCATTTAGGCGAATTTGCCCGTCCTTGATTTTGCGGACAATCTGGCTGCGACTCCAGCCTTCTATTTGTACTGAAAGCAGCTTGTCGAGTCGGAAGCGAGCCTCTGCACTCTCAATCCGAATCGTCACTTCCTGAACGCCCTTTTCCTGGTATTCATGAAAGGGGAGGGTAGGGAGTGGCGAGATTTCTTCACTGAACTCCGTATCTGGCACCTCTCGATGATCTGTAAAGGCTTTGTAGATGGAGAGCTTTTCATTCCACGTATGATTTTTTTCGCATTTATAAATAGCGAAGCGATAGATGTTTTTGCCGTTAGCGTTGTGGCGGCGGATGTTGGTATCGAAAAAGAGAACGATTCGCCCACAATTGCTGCAATATCGCCGCACTGGCTGATTTTCATGATTTTCACGTAATACCCACGTATGCTCGATGGTATGCATGGTCCTTCACCTCGTGTGAAAAGTGAAAGGAACGCACCTGCTATTTGGATGTCCTGTAGGGCAGGCCTGTTTTTGGACACAAAAAAACGGAGATTCCCCATAGCGAACCTCCGTTAGGATATACACCTACAGATTTCGTTACGTTCCTTTGTAATGGGAAAAAAGGGCAGACTTCACCTGTGCGAAAAACAGTTTGTTTTCCGAAGGCAAGCTATCCAGTTTTTTAGGCCATTACAAAGTAGTTGTTGGCATACGTAGTTACCGTACCTTTCCATCCAAATAGACGTGGCACCAATATACCATATAATGGATTAGTTTCCAAGGGGGATTGTGTTGTTGACCACAGGAGGGCGAGTGGTTTTGACGCGTAAAGGAGCGGAGCCGTAGATTTGCTTCATCCAGGTTCGCGCTTCCGCAAAGTCACTCTCCCGATAGAGATGAAAAGCGGGATGGTGTGTATCCACAAATAGGGACAAACCCAAAGCCTGCGCCCGGATGCAGAAATGACGATCCTCGCCCCAGAAGCTCAGGTTCGAAATTTGCCTAAAGCTGACGCCAGCCTGCAGCGCTTTTCTGCGGATGAGTGTGCAAGCCCCTAAACCACCTACCTCATATACGCCAGGGACACGGAGTTGTCCGTAGAAAGCGTACTTTCGCAAGTATTGTTCTTCTAAGGAAATTTGTTCATGGCGTGCGCATTCGAATTGGGTGTATTCATCTTTGAGCCACACCTGAGGGACGGGGACGGTATCTGGTGTCCAGCTCGTCCAGAAGATTTCAGATATGACCTGTTTGTCAGAGGCGAGCAAAACTTCCAAAGTAGCTGGTTGGAGAAGCAAATCTGAATCGATGAGGAAGAGGGCATCGTAATCATGGTGTTTGGCACGGGCGATCATTTCGTTCTTGAATCCAGCGACCTTCCACACGAGTGCGTCGCTCCAGTAATGGGTCTTATCATCGCATGTGTAAGGATGGAGGCTGCCAGCAGCGGGGATAATGTCGACCTGTCCCAAGTGTTTGCCTGCAAAGTTTTGAAGGATTTTGCTCGAAAGCGGATCGTTATTGTCATCTACGAACAAATAGTGCAACGTCAAGTTTGAGCTCAACAGCTTTTCTAACGAAAACAAAAACATTCGGAGAACATCTGGTTTCTGACAAACTGGACTTCCGATTAGCACCCTCGTTTTCACGCTCATAGCACCACCTCTCGCTTTTGTGCGAAGTGCGAAGCATGTATGGAGCTCGCTGTGTAATCGTAGACAAGGGATTCATGTGCCTTGCCCATGCGCTCCATGCATTGTCCCAAAAAGTGAAAAGCGTAAAAGCTCCCCATTCCTTGCTCACTGAAATGCTCCCACTGATTGTCCCCGATCTCCAAGCAATACTCGAAAACTTTTACCGCCTCGGCATACAGACCGTGCTCCATCAGGAAAACGCCTTTGTAAAAATGAAGGTCTACGTAATTGGGGTAGATTTGAATAGCTCGTGCAATACCCGGCCAGGCTCCGCGCATACTGCCATGCTGGAAAAGAATATCGAATTTCAGCTTGTAGCAAATAGACGGGGGAGGTTGTTTGGTGGTCAAAAAGCCTTTCATTGCTTGATTCACCAGTTTAAATGCATGCTCTAATTGTTTGGCGCGAAAAAATTCGTTTGCGAGATGGTAATCGCACCACGGGTCTTGTTTGGATTGCTTTCTTTCGTGACGTAAGAGCCTCAAGTTGCGCAAAGCTTTTTGTTTTCGTTGAATGGCATCGTCCATGTATCCGAGATGATGAATATGTACAGGTAGCAAAGGGACGGTAACATCCCCTGAAACGGTGGCTGGCCATTGAAGCACTTCGTGTATGTCCCTCAGAAATCTAAACCCTTTTTTGTTGCGAAATAAGCGGATTTGCCCGGATCGGTAAGCGGAGTGGCGTGAAGCGTGCTCCTTTTTAGAACCAGTGTAATGGATCATTTTCATAAAAAAGGCGTCGCCTTTGCTCGCACTTACAGCTTGACGAAGCACCCCTGGTTTTTCTTCCTGTACGATTTCATCCGCATCCAGCCATAAAATCCACTCTCCCTTGGCAACCTGCAATCCGGCGTTTCTCGCTTTCGCAAAGCTGTTTTCCCAAGGAATCTCCAGAACTTTCGCCCCGTATTTCCGACAAATATCCTGTGTACCATCGGTTGATCCTGTATCGACAACAATGATCTCGTCTACCACCATATGCACGCTGGACAGACATGCTTCGATCTGGTCTGGGAACGGCTACCCTTCTGACGGGGGCTGGAGCGACCTTGACGAGTATGCAAAAGGAGCTACGATGACAAGTAGCTCCTTTCCCTTTGCTATTTCTTTTTGTTAAAGTAGTAAAAATATTTAGTTAATTAACGGTAATGATAGTATAATAGGTTGGAAGGGGATTTGCCTATTATTCGGAGTGGGGATAGATGCCGATGGATGACTTGGCAGTATATTTGGACGAGCACGAGGCAACGATCGTGAAAGAATTCAAGCGACGAATTGCCGTTTCGGACAGTGATCAATACAAGGGATTGATCCATCTGAATGGGCAAGCATTGTATCGTATGGTTATTGAATATTTTCGTTCGGAAATCACTCTTGAGGATATTAAAGAATTGGCTTACAAGGTCGCATGTGAACGAAACCGGGCAGAGACCAACATTGGCGATTTTGTTTCCAACGTGTGCATGGGCAGGGAAATGGTTATCGATCTTCTCCAAAAAGGTCCGTTTACGCCTGCCGCTTTAATGCCTGCCTTATTGAAAATAAACGAATGCTTTGATCTCTTTTTGGTACACGCTGTTTTCAAATACACTGACCTCAAAGACAACGATTTGGAAGAGAAGAAGCTGTTTATCGAGCGTTCTCACAAAGACAGGCTCACGATTCTGGGGCAAATGGCCTCCAGCTTCGTCCATGAATTCCGAAACCCGCTTACTTCCATTATGGGATTCTCTCGTTTGTTAAAAGAAGATTATCCGAATCTCCCTTACGTAGAGATTATTGAAAATGAGCTGCGGCAATTGAATTACCGGGTTTCGCAGTTTTTGCTGGTCTCGAAAAAGGGCGCGGTCTATAAGCAAATGGAGGTTTTTAGCGTTTGGGAGTTGTTTGATGAGATTCTGTCCTTCCTCTATCCGAATATCGTTGATGTGAATGTGGATATCAAATGCAGTATCGATCCTACCTTTCAACTAAAAGGCTACAAGGATGAGATGAAGCAGGTGTTTATCAACATCATTTCCAATGCGCTGGATGCGTTACATAAAAAAACAGGCGATAAGGAGATTGGCATTGAGGTGTCCCAAACGCCTGACAGGTCCTTGATTACCGTTTCCAACAATGGATCGCCAATTCCACCTGACCTGCTCTCGGTTATTTTTGAACCGTTTTTCACGACGAAGGAGCTCGGTACTGGAATTGGCTTATACGTCTGCAAAGAAATCATTGAGCGGCATGGGGGAACGATTACGTGCGAGTCTACTGATCGGCAGACGAAATTTTCCATGCAGTTCAAGCCCTGCGACACATGTACAAGTGGTTCGATGTCGATGAGTCATCATATCTAATACCACAAAAAAACGACCTATTCATGAAGGCACGCTCGTTAACAGACGTGCATCATGAATAGGTCATTTTTTTGTGAAAAAGCTGTTTATTTGCTAGCGTGAAGTGGCCTGCGTGTTTGTCGTATGGTTTTGGAGATACGCTCCAGTTTGTTTACCAGCCAGACTAGCATGAGCGCCAACAGACAACTACAACCGATAATCAGGAGCAAATACAGCAGAGAGTACCACGTGTTTTCAAACAGCCAAGCAACCTCGCCGTATTTCGCAAACAGATAATCTTTGAACATGATCAAAAAAGCAGAGTGGAACAAGAAAATAAAATACGTCAGCCCTTTTCGAAACTTGATGTGCAAACGATCAACGCGTTCTAGAAAGAAGACCATGAGCACGAGAAACGACAGAAGCGTGGCGAAGACAAAAGTCAAATGCACAGCCACATACAGCTTGTTTGAGACAACAAAAAACAGCGCAGCCGCAGTAGAAACACCCGTCATCAGCGTCAGGATGGAGCGGTTGTTTCGCAAAAAGGATAGAATCGATTCACGGTACCAATACAACACGTGCCCCATGTACAGGGTAAAAATCCAGCTCGGGAGCATATGACGCGTGGTAAGCCCGAACCAGCCCTGATGGATAAAGTTGATGTACACGTACTGAATACCGAGCAGAATCCAAATGACATACAAAATGTTACGCTTGGTGATCGCACGGTGAAACAGATAGGCAAAAACGTAATACTGGCAAATCATAAACACAAAGTACAGATGGTCACCCGTTTTGCCTAAAACAATGTTCGTAAAGTCCTGGGCAGTTTGAGGCATCCCTTTTTTCAACAAGTAATGGTACAGGACACCAGATACTAAATAGGGGACAAAAATATACAGAAGCTTCCCTGAAAAAAACTCGCGAGCAGTAGGGCTCTTGGCTTCAAAAGAATAAGCAGTCAAATAACCAGTGGCGATCGTCAACAGGACAGTGCCGTAACGACTGATCTGATTGAGGGCCACGATCCAAAAAGGATCTGTAAAAGAAAGTACAGAAGCCGTGAAATGACCGACTACAACGAGAAAACTTGAGAAGAGCTGGATGTAAAACAGAGATTTCAAGATTTTTGAATCTGTATACATTTCGATATTCTCCATTTCATCGTTTTTCGGCTGACGTTGTCGCTCAAACAATTAACTGTGAATGGTTTTTATGATAATAAAGTTTTCTTTGAATCGTATTTGGACAGGGGAGGGGAGTTCTGGAAAGGGAAAAAGAAAGAAAGCCACACCCGCGCGTGTAGCTTTCGCACGAGTATGACTTTCATACATTATTTCGGATTCTTTTTCATTTCATCGATGGTCTCACTGACCACAAACGCCAAATCGTCATTGCCAAACAGTGACAATACACCGAGGAGAGTCGCATCAGGAATGTCCTCTGCTTCTTCTTTGGGAACGGTATTGTCCAGCATTTGAGCGAGTAACGAATTTTCGCTTTGAGCGGGATAAGCGCGGCGGTATAATTCGCGTGCATCGAGACCGTGATTCACACACCATTGGGCAAAAACGAGAATCATCATACCCTCATCGCGCTGGTAGGCTTGAATCACTTGATCTTCCATCTCTTTTCGGTTCATGGTCATACTCCTCTAACATTCGTACGTCATGAGCTTATTGTAGAGAAGAGGAAGAATACCCGCAAGAAAAAAGAAAAGAAGGGCTCAAGAGTTCCGTTTGCTACTGTGATTGGTTATGACCGGTAGCATGCGCGTGTCTTTTACCATACGGGCATGGCAAAAAGGGCAGCTCGGGCTCTTATCAAAGGAAAAGTTATCTCTCATCCAGCACGTACAGCCCTCGTTACTGCACGTCCATACATCTGTTTCCTCTTCTTCGATTGGAACGACTGCTTTTTTTGAGAAATACACATGAACTCCTCCTTTGCAGGGCAAAAGTGCACAAAGTAACCTCTATTAATGTGTGATGGAAAGCGCATGAATATACCAAGATTTTCTTTGGTAGAAGGTAAAAAAAGAGGCCGCGCTTGCAGAGCCTCAGCCTCTTTTGTCCATTAATATCCTTACTGTTCATCGGGAATGAAGATTTGTCCCGTTGCTTCTTGATTCGTGATGGCCAGCAAAATCGCTTTAGACAAGGTATCTGGATGATAAGGCTTGATCAGATAGCCGGCTGCTCCCAGATCAAATGCCTTTTTCTTTTCCTCAAAAGCACTGGAGATCACGATCGGGATGGTCCGTAAATCCGGGTTGTTGCGTATCTCCTCAATGACCTTCCAACCACTCTCGCCGTCCTTCAAGTTAAGGTCAAGCACGACAGCATCCGGTCGCAGCTCCTCGATTGCCGCTACTGCCTCTGACGCCGTAGAGAAGGAATTGACGCGGAATCCAGAGCATGTTAACTCATGACGCAGCAGCTCGGTTAAGTTCAAATCGTCCTCGACGATCACAACGTTTCCTTTGCATTGACCAGTTGGAGGAACTGCCTCTTCACTTTCCGCTGGATAGTCAGGGGACACAGCGTGCTCAGCCAATGGAAGAGTAACCGTAAATGTACTACCCTTGCCCGATTCGGACGTAACGGCAACTTCTCCATGGTGCATATGGACGATCTCCTGAACAATGGCGAGACCCAATCCTGTACCGCCGATCTCCCGGCGATCCGAGTTATCTACGCGATAAAATTTGGTAAACAAGTGAGGGATGGCTTCGGAAGGAATGCCTAGCCCTTCATCCTGCACCTCCACGAGCAAGCGATTTCCATCTTGTCGACAACCCACCCGGACCTGACCACCATGCGGGGAGTATTTGACGGCATTACTGATCAGATTCAAAAATACTTGACGTAACTTGGTTTGATCTCCATAAACAACGGTTTGCTCCGTTTGCAGATCGAGTTCAAACCGATGGAGAGGGGACTGGACTCGATGAAGTCCGAAAATATCCTGAATCACTTGATCAATCGCAACATTCTCTAGCTCGTACGTCTGTCTGCCGGATTCCATGCGCTGCAAATCCAAGAAATCGTTGATTAGCGCAGTCAGACGAGTAGCTTCTTGATAAATGGTCGCTATGTACCGCTGTTGACGTTCGGGCTTGAGCGCTTTCGTTAACAGCAGCTCCGCAAAGCCAAGCACACTGGCGAGAGGGGTACGCAGCTCATGGCTGACTGTACTGACGAATTCCGATTTCATTTGGTCGATCTCGTATTCCTTGGTGAAGTCACGGTAAACGAGCAAGGTACTCCATTTCTCTTGGTTCCGGTACAGTGGCTCTGCATAGAGCTGAATATAGCGTACTTGCGGTCCGGTCATCTGAAACACAATACTGCCTGAAGGAGTGGCACCTTCGTCTAAAACGACAGATCTGACATACTGAATCAGCCGATCAGGCTCAGAGGTTCGACTCTGTAGATGGGAAAGGAACTGTCCCAAGTCAAATCCTTGCGAAGCGAGCTGATGGTCGTAACACAAGAGCTCACAAAAATTCCAGTTCACTTGGAGTGTTTCTCCACTCAGATCAATAAGCTGAATGCCTTCTTGAACAGAATCGAGCATATCCTGTGTCATTTTACGCTGTCGCTCTGTCTCCTCATACATCGCGAGCTTGTCTAGTGCCAAGGAAATCTGCTTGGCGATTCCGATGATGGCTTGTAGCTCCTGATTCGTGAATTTTCGACCGATACGGGAGAGGATGATACATGCAACGATTGTCTGCTGGGCATCTAGCACTGGGAGGTAAAGCTCAAATGTTTGTGACATTTCCTCTGTGTAGCCGCGTTCAGCGTCAGTACTTTCACGCATCAGGACATATGGCAGGCCCGTTTCCCTGATTCGCACGAACGGACCATCATCCAATCCTTTGCGCAATTGCTCCAGACCATTCTGCGAAACGCCAAAGCTAGCTGCATCCCTGTCAGTATTCAACATGACGATAACACCTTTATCGGCATCCATGACTTCAGTTATATTGCGAATGATACTGGACAGCAGCTCCTCTTTATCCAGCGTATTCGACAAAGAGAGGATGAAACGGTTTTTCTTTTCCAGATACCGTTCGTTTTCCTCCATTTTGCCCAATGCTTCTTGTAACTCTTCTTGCTGCATCATCAGTTCATCCTGCTGGGCTTGCAGCTCTTCGTTTTGCGCCATGAGCACTTCTTCTTTGGCTTGAATTTGCCTGATCAAATAGTCGAGGGAGCGGGAGAGCCTGCCGATTTCGTCAACCCTGTTCAAATCCTGCAAAAGAGGTGTACCGCCATTAGCGAACTGTTCAGCATTTTGGGATAGACGAACCAACGGCCTGCCGATATCCCGTGTAGTTTGAATGGTGACTATTACCATGATCACCAGCACCATCAGCGAGTACACGAGAAACCAGGTACTTATCTGTGACATCTCTTCGAACAGTAGTTGGTTTTTCGTATATAACAGCTGATCGTGCTCTTCCTGATACCGCCCGGCGTATGTAAGCAGGTTGTTCACTTCCTGATTCACGCCACTGGCCGAAGCTTTTCGCAGGGATTCAAAGTCTCCGTTCTTTGCATAACTCGAAAAAGTAGGAAACACATTGGCGAAAAAGTTCGTGAAGAAAGATTCGATCGAAGCGACAAGCGCTTGCTCCTCATCATTGAGCGGAAGCTTCTTAAATTTTTCCAGCGCCTGTTCCAGCTTCTTTTTCTCAAGAAATAGCTCATTGTACTCAGATGGGCTCAAGAAAGCGTAATAACCCCTTGCGCGAAAAAAGATCTGGTTCGTGTGCTCAGCTATGTCTGCGACCAAATTTTGTTTTTCCTTGGTATTGTATATCTCCGTTTGATAATGGTTTAATGCGCTGCTATTCAAATTTTGAACGATGACAGCGCCCGCAATCAGAAGAGACAGAAAAAGAAGCATCATCGCTATGAAGCGACGTGTGATGCTTTTTCTGATAAACGCCCAGAACCCCGTCATGCGAGCATTTCCTCCACTTTCCGGACGAGATCCATCGGGCTAAAGGGCTTCGGCATGAAGTCATCAGCACCAGCTTCACGCATTTTCTCCTGTTCGGCATGTTGACTTTTTGCCGAGAGGATCAGGACCTTGACTGCCTTTTTATCGTCCATCTGTTTGAGCTGCTGCAATACTTCAAAGCCTGTCAGCTTTGGCATCATATAATCTAAAATAATCAAGTCGTACTCATTTTGGCAGATTTTTTGCAGGGCTTCCTCTCCGTCGCAAGCGATATCGAGCTCGTGTCCCTCGTCTTCGAGCGTGTCGCCAATCAACATGCGCAACACGGCTTCGTCTTCGGCCAGCATAATTGTTGCCATCTTGCTTCCTCCTTACAACATTCGCTTAACTAGTCGCGTGATGCGAGCATCCAGTTCGCGTGTACGGAATGGCTTGGTCATATAGTCGTCAGCACCGAGCTGAAGGGCGCGGACTATGTCTTGCTCTTCCGTACGACCTGTTAGCATAATCACCGTATATTTCTTGGCATTCGGCAAATTCCGGATTTTCTGGAGAACTTCGAGGCCATCCATCTGTGGCATCATCCCGTCTAAAATGACCAGATAAGGCTCTTGTCCCTGATGCCAGGTGGAGTCAAAAAAAGCTGCTCCTTCTTCGTAAGTCTGAATGTCGACGTGCATCCAACCGTCAAAACAGGTTTGGATGGAATCGGCAAGCATCACGCGAATCATCGGATCGTCATCAATAATGGCGACCTTCAGTTTTATCTTAGGGGGGTCATGTGTCTCTGTGATTTGAGCGGTTTCAATCCGGCGCCGCCCTGCATTTTTGGCCGCATATAAAGCAGTGTCCGCAGCTTCTACCCAATACGTATGAGGTTTATGAGGATCATCTACTTGTACGATTCCACCGGAAAAGCTCAAAGAAAACGTTCCTTGAGGAGCATCGAACGTAAGCGAACAAAAAGAAGAGAGCATCTGATCCAGGCGCATCTTTCCTGTCTGTACAGTCGTACGCGGCATCAGTAGGATAAATTCCTCTCCGCCGTACCGGAATAATACATCATGTTTTTCCGAGCTCTGCCCGATGAAAGCAGCAAAACGAGTCAGCACCTCGTCGCCGATCAGATGACCGTATGTATCATTGACCCCTTTGAAAAAATCGATATCCAAAAATGCCAGTGAGAAAGGGGTATTTGTCCGCTGGGCATCAGAAAGAAGCCGTTGGTACGTATCAACAAAAGAATTGCGATTGTTGACACCCGTGAGCTCGTCCAAAAACAAGATGCTGTTCATCCAGCGCTTCCGGCGAAGCTGGCGTTCGAGGCGTACGACCAGCTCTTCCATATCAAGCGGTTTACACATGACGTCATCTGCGCCCAAACGATAGGCATGCAGACGGGTCTCCCGTTCGCAATCGATGCTGATGATGGTCGTTGGTACGTATTGCTTTTTTATTTTTTCGCTAATCGTCTGCATCACTTGGAAGCCGCCCGTTTCCGGGATGTTCAAATCCAGAATGAAGCAGTCAGGGTTTATGTCGTGAAAATAGTCGAGAGCCTTATGAGGGTAGACCGTAGCGATGACAGACCAATTGCGTTTTTCTAAATATTCCTTTAGATACATAAGCAGAGTGATGTCATCATCCAGGATGAGGACCAAAGGCTGTTGCTCACAAGGGGATTCCCGTTGAAGAGTGGGGTTCTCAATAAAAACTTCCTGTTCCGGGCGCTGTTCGTAACACAAGATGATCAACTCTTGCAAAAACAATCGCCATTCACCGAGCGACCAATCCTTGGCAGGCATGTCATCCATTTGATCCAGCAGGATCCGAGACAGATCAGACAGGTCGGTCAATCCAATCGTTCCGGCAGTTCCCTTCAACGAATGGAGAAATCGATATAGATCATCATGAGAGATGGGAACCTCCTGGTCGTACCACGTCTCAATCTGTTTGTGAATATTTGCAAGAAGCGTTTCTCTGTACTTGATCATGAAGTATCGCCCCCCTGTGTTGGGATGGCGCAAGCAGTCGGATCGCTTGCGCTCATTTGATCAAAACGTCTACGATTTGGTATGGTACATGTAGCAGGGAGGAGGAAGTTTCTTATTGTTGCAGGGAAAATCCTTCTTCAATCAGATACTGCTCCGCTTCCACGTACGATTCAAAGGAAGCTTCCAGGTTCATCCCGTGGTATACGTTCCACAGCGCGTCTTCCTGTTGCAGCAAGAGCGTGCGGTTTTGCTTGTCGACCCATGTTTGCTCCAGTTGATCTGATGCTGCAGTGTTTTTAGGCGCTTCCTCACGTTTTTGGGAGAGAGAGTGGATCGACGCTTCGATAACCGTGCGCAGTTCATCCGCCGAGAAATCACGGATATTGATGAAGCCCTTATCGTCTTTTTGTTTTTGATAGCTCTTTACAAAGCCGACGAACACAAAGCCGTTGCCGTTCGGATGCAGATGATAGACCACTGTCTTTTTGTCATGAAGGCTTTCCTCATAATGAAAATTAACCCGTTTCAGGGAGACCTCATTCCGAGTCAGTTGTGGAAAAGATTCAATAATCGCTAGTTTTTCTTCAAAAGTAAGCATGGATTCCTCCGGTGAGATGGATTTGTTTGTCGATTATATCATAGGTGGGACACAGAACGAAAAAAGGAGAAGGGAAAATGAACGGAAAAAACCGAAAAGACATCGTAGCAGGACTCGAAGTCGATATTGTATTGAAACAGGACCAACGCACTGGCAAGCGCACGCGTGGGATCGTCAAGGATATCCTGACGAACTCCAGTACACATCCACATGGAATCAAGGTTCGTTTGACGGATGGACAAGTGGGGAGAGTGCAAGAGATTATCCAAAAAGAGAAGTAATCTTCTTCAAACAAAACGGACAGGCCACATGGGTGACTGTCCGTTTTGTTTTTCATGAATGGTTCCGGTTCTGCAAATGCTCGATAGCGGGTACGGCGAAGCAAGCCAGATTCGACGGAAGTGCATCGAGCGAAAACCAGCGCATGTCTCCAATTGCCCCGTCTTCCTCTAAATTACGTGCTTCTCCACTGAGAATCGTGACTTCGTAAATGATCGAAACCCAATGCTCACCATTTTCCGGGAGGATGGTTTCTGCGGTGCATAAGAGGGCCTTTATCTCGACATCGAGATTGACTTCTTCTTTGATTTCACGGATGACACTCGTCTCCAGTTGTTCATAGGGATCAACTTTTCCCCCAGGAATGCTCCACGTATTCTTCTCTGGATCTCTGTTTCGTAAAACCAGCAAAAGCTCATTCTTGTCGTTTAGGATGACAGCTCCTACGCCCAATCTTGGTACAGCTATAGTAGTAGACATGCTTTCTCCTTCAATAGCCAGATTCGTTTCTTCCATTATAGCAAGGTCCAATCGTAAGCAGGACAAAACAAGAAACCGCCTGAGTAGACGGTTTCGAGAAGTTCAGCAAAACGTTAGCGGTAAGTATCATGGGTAGGGGCGAAGACATCCTCCGTTGATTCCCGCACCAATATAAATGGTCCAATATTCCCCAATCCATGCAAGCATGTATTGTGATGGGCGATAATTTGTTCTGCTGACAGTACCTGATTGTCCGATGTAGAGTGCCCGTCTTTGACGAGCGTCACATCATAGCCGAGTGTCGTCGCTTTGCGGCAGGCGCTGTCGATACAATACTCGGTTTTGCACCCCATGATGACGAGGTGATTAATTCCGAGCGCTTGTAGCTTTTCGTGCAGGTCTGTTCCGTGAAAGGAGTCTGTCGCTAGTTTTTGAACCACCGTTTCTGATGGCAGAGGGGCGATCTCAGGGTGGATGGCAAAGTCGTTCGAACCGACTTCTCCGACATCCGCATCCTGAACGTACAGCACAGGAATATCCTTGCTATAGGCATCTTCTCTTACTTTTCCCAATGTTTGGACAAGTGTAGCCGGCTGAAAAACAGGACCAAATTGCCCTTCGATAATACCTACTTGCGCATCAATAATCAGTAGAGCTGTTTTTCGAATCAATCCATTTCCTCCTAGGTGAAAGGGGGTTAGTGTTGGTGTTCCCCTTTTTGGTTGTTTGGTACACGCACAGCTTTATAAGAACGTTGATTCATGTCCTTTTTCATAACTGACCACTCCTTTCATCATAGAAGAGCGTGAATCCGCTCTGGATAATTGTACCACAAAAAAGACTCGTTCCTATAGGAAGGAACGAGTCTTTTTCGATTGCGAACTTCTTATGATTCATTTTCCTTTTTCGGTACAAACTGAAAGATATCATGTGATTCGAAGGAGTCGATCAAACGGGACAGCCACAGATAATACTCCAACCCATTTTCAATGCGTTTGATGCTAAGGTCAACACGTTCCCTGACTTCTTCCGTAAGCTCCTCGGATTTCTGGAGAGCGCGAAGCTCAAGGAGCGACTTTTTCAAGGCGTGTACATTATGTTCACAGGCGTGTCGCCACTTCACGGAAAAGAGGTCGATGAAGTTCTGGTACCAATCCAGGTTGACCTCGTAATGATCCTTCCGTGTCCCTTTTTTCCATATCTTTTCTACCATATTTAAGTCCATCAATGTGCGGACGCCAGTGCTCATGCTGGTTTTGCTCATGCCCAGTGCTTCGCCCATCTCATCGAGTGTCATTGACTTGTCCTGAAAGAGCAATGTGCCATACAGCAGTCCCGTTGACATGGTAATTCCATACAGATCCATGTTGCGAGCTAGCGTTTCAATCACGCGTTCCTGAGCTTTTTCGAGGATTTTTTCCTGATTGGTATCCATTTTGAAAAAAGCAGCTCCTCTAGTCATAGTAACCTGACTAGAATTGTACGTCTCAAAAAGCAAAAAGTAAATGGAGATGTTGTACAGTATATACGTGATAAACTGAGAATACAGGAAGTAAAGTACGTAAAGTTTTTTCTGAACGCTGAAAATGCCCGATTATCATTCCTCATCCAGTTTGAGGTAAAAAAATTGGCTGGTTACAATTGTAAGGGTAAAGAACAGTCCGGATGCCGGGCGTAAAAGTTGGAGGTGACCATATGCCCAAGATCAAAGTAGAGAATTTGACCAAAATCTTTGGACGCCAACCCCAACGCGCATTGTCCCAGGTGAAGCAGGGGAAGACCAAACAAGAAATCTTGAAGGAAACGGGTCTTACCCTTGGGGTGAATCAAGCGAGTTTTGAGGTGCATGCAGGCGAAATTTTCGTCATCATGGGGCTTTCGGGAAGCGGGAAGTCGACCTTGGTTCGATTGTTGAACCGGTTGATTGAACCAACAGAAGGCAGAATCCTGATTGACGGTACGGATATCGTCAGTATGAACACCGAGCAGTTACAGGATGTAAGAAGAAAGAAGCTGGGAATGGTATTTCAAAAGTTCGCCTTGTTCCCGCACAGGACGGTACTTGAAAACGCGGAGTACGGTCTGGAGATTCAAGGGATGCCAAAGGCCGAGCGTGAGGCAAAAGCGAAAAAGTCACTCACACTCGTCGGACTCGGCGGTTGGGAAGCAAGCTACCCGGATCAGCTGAGTGGCGGGATGCAGCAGCGTGTGGGCCTCGCCCGTGCACTCGCGAATGAACCCGATGTGCTGTTGATGGATGAGGCATTCAGTGCCTTGGACCCGTTGATTCGCAAGGACATGCAGGATGAGCTGTTGGAACTGCAGAGCACCATGCAGAAGACCATTATTTTCATTACGCATGATCTGGACGAAGCATTGAAGATCGGGGATCGAATCGCTCTAATGAAAGACGGTGCGATCGTACAGATCGGCTCTCCGGAAGAAATCATGACCAATCCAGCAAACGAATACGTAGAACGCTTCGTAGAGGATGTGGATCGTTCCAAGGTGTTGTCTGCTGAAAAAGTAATGAAGCGGGCAGAGACGATCACACTGGACAGAGGGCCTCGCGTCGCACTACAAATGATGCGTGAGCGCGGTGTCTCCAGTTTGTACGTGGTGGATAAACGAAAAACATTGCTGGGTGTGCTGACGGCAGACGCAGTAAACGGAGCCAAGGAAGCAGGACAATCGTTGGAATCCGTGCTGCGAACTGAGGTCCCGACTGTCGGACCACAGACGCTTCTCAATGAGATGTTTGACCTTGTCGCGTTTTCAGATATTCCCGTGGCGGTTACAGGAGAACAAAATCGTCTGTTGGGCGTGATTGTAAAAGGAGCCGTCTTGGGTGGATTGGCAGGAAAAGTAAATCAACAACAAGTTCCAGAGCCAACGATTGAAGAGGGGCAGGTGAATCCATCATGAGTCAAAACCAATTATTTCCGAAGCTGCCGCTCGACAGTTGGATAGAAACGATTGTAGATGGACTGGAAGAGCATTTGGGCTTCTTGTTCGACTTCATATCAGCTGTAATCGGTGGAACCGTTGACTTGTTTTCATGGATTCTAACAGGAATCCCGTTTTGGGTCCTGATCATTTTGTTTACACTGCTGGCTTATCGCGCTGGCAAAGTGGCAATTGCTCTTTTTACCTTCATTGGACTTCTTCTGATTCAGAATCTGGGTTATTGGGAGCATTCAATGGAAACACTTGCGCTGGTATTGACGGCAGGGTTGATCTCGGTGATTATCGGGATTCCCGTCGGTATCTGGTGCGCGAAGAATGATTCCGTGCAAAAGGTCGTCACACCGCTGCTTGATTTCATGCAGACGATGCCGGCGTTTGTGTACTTGATTCCTGCCATCTTTTTCTTTGGGCTCGGTAAAGTACCGGGGGTTATCGCTTCTGTCATTTTTGCGATGCCACCGACGATCCGTCTGACCAACCTGGGAATTCGTCAAGTTCCTGCCGATCTGATCGAGGCTTCTGAAGCGTTCGGTTCTACCTACTGGCAAAAGCTGACGAAGGTACAGCTACCGCTTGCCAAGACGACAATGATGGCCGGGATTAACCAGAGCATTATGCTCGCGCTGTCCATGGTCGTGATTGCCTCTATGATTGGAGCGAAAGGCTTGGGGGCGGACGTATATCGTGCCGTAACACAGATCAAGATCGGTGAAGGTTTTGAGGCGGGGCTGGCCATCGTTATTTTAGCGATTTTGCTGGATCGTCTCACGCAAAGTGTTGGAAAGAGAAAAAACGCGTAGGAGGGGTTTTCATGAAAAAAGGCGCCTTGAAAGGGCTGGCAGTCGCACTCGGACTCAGTATGGTGATGGCAGGATGTTCAAATGCGGGAACACCGCAGGGAAATCAGCCTGCCGAGGGCAATACCGGTACGTCTGCACCGAATAGCGTTGGAGCACAAGTGGATCATAAAATTATCGGAATTGATCCTGGCGCTGGTCTGATGAAAGCGACGGAAAAAGCAATGAAGGACTACGATCTGAAAGATTGGGAACTGGTGGAGGGCTCCAGTGCAGCTATGACGGCAGCTCTGACACAAGCCTACAAAGACAAAAAGCCGATTATCGTGACAGGCTGGACACCTCACTGGATGTTCTCCAAGTTTGAGATGAAATACCTCGAAGATCCGAAAGGTACTTTCGGTAAGGATGAGCAAATTCATACCATCGTGCGTAAAGGACTGAAGGAGGAGCACCCAAGTGCATATGCGTTCCTCGACAAGTTTTCGTGGACACCTGCGGACATGGAAAAAGTAATGCTCGATATCGAGGGCGGCAAAAAGCCGGAAGAGGCAGCAGCCGAATGGGTGAAAACCAATGAGGCTACCGTCAACAAGTGGGTAGAAGGCATCCAGCCTGCAGAAGGCAAAAAATTGACGCTCGCGTACGTCGCGTGGGATTCTGAAATCGCCAGCACGAATGTGGTGAAGACGGTTCTGGAGCAAAAGCTGAAATACAAGGTGGAGCTTAGCCAAGTAGAAGCCGGCCCAATGTGGGTAGGGGTATCAAACGGCGATGTGGACGGAATGGTAGCAGCATGGCTGCCGACGACGCACGCAGACTACATGGAAAAGCTGGGGAAAGACGTAGAGGACCTCGGTCCGAACCTGCAAGGAACCAAGCTGGGCTTGGCTGTTCCAGCCTATATGGAGATCAACTCCATTGAAGATTTAAAGAAGTAACAGACTCAATACCGAAGGCACCGCTCACGATGGGGCGGTGCCTTTTTCGTTGTGTTACGGTATTGGCTTGCTTTCCGTGACAGCAGGCCAAGCGTGTTGTTTGTCCAGCGTTGCAGGCTCCGGTGCAAATACCCGCAAAACGAGATTGAACTCGCCTTCAGGGAGAGGGAGCCAGTTGCCTTCCTTGCCTTTGGGCGGGTGCTGTTGCAAATACAGATCGAGGGAGCCATCCGGATTGTACGCTAGCGTTCCTGTATTGCTGCGAACCGATGCACGATCGGCCGCTGTTTTGGCTAAAAACAGTTGGTTGTCATAGACGTTGATCGACCAGAATGCAGACGTCCTGGGAAGCTGTTCCTTTGTAAAATGCAGTGTATAGCTTTTGGCTCCCGTCAGTGGTTTTCCTGATCCATCTGTCAATGCACGATAATAGGCTTCCTCACTCGGCACATTGGCTCCAATACCGGAATAGGCGATAAAGGAACGGGCGAGAAACTGATTTCCATATGTGCCGATGGGGGAAAAGGAGCCCCATCCATTACGGAAGGTGGCGTAGCCGGGAAAGCCATTTTGCACGATGGACGGGGCATCCTGTAAGGCATGCTGTAGGCCCGCAAGTTTGGCTGGACCGAGCGCGGAAGGATCAAAGCCTTTTTGGACATCGATCCCAGCTTGAGCGAATTGATCGAGCAAGACGCGATCACATTCGGGCGGAGGATTGCCCTGGATCCATTTCGTCATGACTTGAAAAAAGGAAAGGGATGACAACACATCAAGGGGAAGCGCTTCGGGAACATGTGCCGTTTGCAATTTTGGGTGGACAGGGGCAATCGCGATTTGTTTTTCAAACGAGACAGCCTGCTGCAAATCAGCTTCACCCTTTACCTCGACACGTCCAATGAGCCAGACGGTATTCGTAGGGGCGTAGATCACAGGTATATGGGCAGGGGTAGGCCCTTTCCATTGTGGGCTTGCAATGATATATTGCCCGGCCTGCTGTTTGGTGGAACGATTGGAGACATTTCGAAACGTATTTGTGTACGCATCCAGCATTTGCACGGTATAGTAGCGGTTTTGCGGATTGGCGGGGACAGTCATGCGGACGGGCGTCTCTGACAAATCCAGCCATGCGCTCATATACAATGTATCGGAGTTCGGCGTCACGATATCCCGATAAGCTGGGGAAGCGAGTGTGTCCGCATAATAAAACTGGTTGATTGGCGCCCGATTTTTGACCATGGCTTCCATCGTTTTGGCGGACATCACTAATGGATAGCCATAGATGTATGCTTGAATGCCGAGCGAGTAGGCAAGCCTCTCCTGCGATTGAAGAAACGACTTCGTTTGGGAGAGAGGTGACTGTTGGACAGATGGAGCGTTTGTTGTCTCTTTTGCAAAGGACAGGCCGGACAGGTGAAGCGTCATGCAAAGCGTCATGCAAAGCATAGAAACGATCAGTGTCAGGCGCTTTTTCAATAATGGAAGCATAAAGCCCCTCCTAACTACCAGAAATGGGGTTCGCTCTGGTAGTTTTCTTCATAGGAAAGGGGCTTTATGCAAGTTGGGCTGGAATATTTTATTCTCAATGCGGTTCCACAGAAATTTCAGGCGCCCGCCACTCTGGGCAGGTCTCATACAGTTTCGATGCTCCCTTTAGCAATTCCCTATCACGCCATCGCTTGCCCACACACTGTATGCCAATAGGAAGACCTTGCACATCAAAACCAATCGGCATCGTTACGACCGGACTTCCGGTGACATTAAACAGATTCGTATAAAAAGTCGTAGCAGCCCAGTAGTTTTGCGGGTTCTCGTCTACGTACAAGGGTTTGTTGTAAAGCGGCTTGTAGCCCCACACTTTCGATTTTGCCATATGTGGGAAAGCTGTCGTGCAGCTAACCGGACACAAGAACAAGTCACAGTCGGCCATGAATTGCTCGAAGCTGCGAATGAGCTGCTCCCGAATGGTTAAGACACGCATGTAGTTTTTGAACGTCAGCGGGATGAGCATGGTAGCCGTGGGAATCTGCCGATAAATCGGAATCGTTATGAGATGAGCTAAACCACGAATGAGTGGAGGTGTCGTAGAGTTTAACTCCGCGTCGATAATTTTTCCCCATGTTTCCCAAGTTTTGCGTAAATCTAAGGGTGGTGCCGTCACTTGTTCTACGCGCATGCCTTGTTGCTCCAGTATTTTGACAAAGCGACGCAACTGATCGCGAATACCTCGACTCGTCGGGTAGCCGGGCAGCTCCTCCATCCAGCGAATGTGTAGGGGCTGCTCCTTGAGGGGTGGGGCCATGACCTGTGGTCCATGAGGTAGGCCAGCGTTGCCGTTTCCACCACTAATGATGGAAAACGCTACTTCCAGGTCTTCAATCGAACGGGCCAGAGGACCGTAGCAGGCCAAGTGACGAGACGATGTAAAATCAGACATTCCTTCAAAGCCGGGCATGTGTCCTCTTGCCGGAACAGCTCCTTCTGTCGGCTTCAAGCTAAGTACGCCACAGAAATGAGCCGGAACACGCAACGAACCGCCAATGTCACTGCCAATATCCAAATAGGAAAGCCCAGCAGCAACTGCGGCTGCCGATCCTCCGCTGCTACCGCCTGTTGTTCTCTCCAGATTCCATGGATTATTCGTCCGACCGTAAATATCATTGTCTGTTTGCATGTCCATCAGAAGAGGAGGGACATTCGTTTTGCCCAGGATGATGGCTCCTGCCTGCTTCAGTCTGCTAACGACTGCTGCGTCGTGTTGTGGAATGTAGCCTTTTAGAGGTGGGAAACCAGAAGTAGTGGCGAGTCCTGCTGTGGCAAAAGAATCTTTGATTGTGATTGGTACCCCGTGAAGAGGCCCGCGGTAGATACCTTCCCCTATTTCTTTATCTGCTTGTTTGGCGGCTTCGATCGCAGCTTTTTCATCATACGCGACGATGGCGTTCACTTTGCCATTGAGAGAGTCGATTCGTTTAAAGATATGCCGGGTAGCTTCTTCGGCGCTTATTTTCCGCTCGCGAATCCAAGTGCCCATCTCCGTTGCTGTCAAATAGGTCAGTTCTTTCATTCGATTCACTCCTTTTCACACGTCTAGCGTACGACAGGAAAACGAGGAAAACTTGATCGAAAATGCGAACCGCTATCGACTATTCTCGGGCTAGAACGGGTATATAGATGAAGCAAAGCGAATCAGGATGGTCATTTCCGAGAAAGCGGTGATCGTAGTATTCAAAATCGTATCGGGCATTAAGCTGGTCGGATGCGGATGCATGTGTCATCCAGCTCCCGTATATGTATTGATACGTCAGTTTGAGATTTTGCACCGATCCTTTGTGAGGGAAAACAAGATAACCAGATGCAGGCAGCGTGAGTGATTCCAATCCGTCTGTGCCAACCTGCTCCGTAGTGTGTATGCCAGCAAAATAGGCAAAGCTCAACGAAAGCCCGAAAGCATCTGGGTAGCGAATGACCCCATAACACTTCTGGTTCTTCTGTACGTCGATTTTCTGTCCCAATCGGTTCCAGCAATGGACAATATCTGTTGTCGAACGGGTAGTGGAGGAGTAGCCTACCAGGTTCAGTTCTTCGTGGGCAGGGACATAGACGGGCTCAATCGATTGCAGCTGAATATTTTCCAAATAAGGTAGCTCGATACGCTCCAGCATTGTGTACCGCGGCATTTTTCCAGATCGCCTAAGTGCAGAAGGAGGCAGGCCAAAGCGTTTGGTAAAGGCGCGAGTAAAGGCTTCGTGAGAATCAAAGCCGTATGTAAAGGCGACCTCCGTCACGCTCTTTTGCTCTAGCAACAGCGCTTTGGCGGCCTCGGTCAAGCGTCTCTTCGAAATGTATTGGCCGACAGTTTCTCCTGTCACGTGAAAAAACAACCGTTGAAAATGGTACTTGGAATATCCGGCGGCTGAGGCCACTTCATCGAGTGTGACTTTTTCCGTTAACTGCTTTTCGATAAAAGAGAGGGCATATGTTATTTGCTCCATATAGTTCATAGCGTCACCTGAAAAAGGAAATAAGATTTTTTTTAGGATACCATATGCCCTGACCTGATTTTTTGTAAAAAAGCCAGAATGTCAAAGAATAGGGAGAGAATACAATGAAGTAGGACAACATTATTGGAGGTAGCCGTGGAGCAGCATCTGGATCTTTTTTTGATGAAATATGGATATGTCGGCATCTTTTTTTCGCTCACACTTGGTGTTGTAGGGCTCCCCATACCCGATGAGGTACTGATGACATACGCTGGCTATGCGGTTTCCCGTGGTGTTTTGCACATGCCTTTTACAGTGCTGAGCGCCTTTTTGGGAGCGGCAGTAGGGATTACGATCAGCTATTCCATCGCGTGGAAGTGGGGGCTGCCGTTGCTTATGAAGGTTGGACCGTACTTGCATATTTCGCCGAAAAAAATAGAGTCAACCCAAAAGCTGTTTGCCAAGTACGGTCCATACCTATTGCTGATCGGCTATTTTTTGCCTGGCGTCCGTCATATTACCGCCTATTTGGCAGGGGTCTCCACGATGGGGTTTCGACGATTTGCTTTTTTTGCTTACGCAGGCGCATTTCTTTGGAGTGTCACTTTTTTACTGTTGGGACAGGCGCTTGAGAAAGAGTGGCTCAAGGTTGTCGTTTATATACGTCATTACGGCATCACATTTTTGCTAATCAGTTCGGCGATTGGAATGATGGTTTATATTTGGATGAGGTACAGGCGTGACACCAGAGCCTAGGAACAAGCATTAGTTCCTGCTGATCGCCATGCTATCTTTTACCAAGCGGACAAATTCGAGCTGTTCCTCTCCAGTGGCTGTGGCTTCCGCCAGTTTGAGTACATCGCTAAGGGAGCTTCTTTCGGAATACGGACTCTCTCGCAATATTTCTCCGTACTCTGCTACAGCAGCAAGGAACGTCACATCGGGAGACAAGGCATTTTGCACCTTCACGGGCTCGGAGATTTCCTCTACTTTTTGGGAAGTGGCATGATGATAGCGCACGCGAACCGTCCCGAGATCTGCATGGGCAGGGGAAGCGAGCTTCACTTCATAAAGAGCGGTCACACTATGGCCAGCGCCGACCTCACCCGCATCTGTCTTGTCGTTGCGAAAATCTTTGTCGCGGACATCGCGGTTCTCATAACCGATCAAGCGATACGAGTCTACCTTCTTAGGGTCGAATTCTACCTGAATTTTTACGTCACGAGCGATCGTTTGGAGGGTGCCTGTCAATGATTCCGTAAAAATGCGGCGCGCCTCGGAAAACGTATCGATGTAGGCGTAGTTGCCTTCTCCTTTGTTCGCCAGCTGCTCCATCAGGACATCATTATAATTTCCCATGCCAAAGCCAAAGGTGCTCAAGTAAATGTCTTTTCGCGCATAGTCCTCGATCGAACGCAAAATGCCCTCGGACCCTGTTTCTCCTACATTGGCTACCCCGTCGGAGCATAAAATCACCCTGTTAATGGCAGTAGGCTTGAAGGAACGGGCCGCCATTTCATAACCGAGCACCAGTCCTTCTTCCGCATTGGTGGAGCCTTCGGGTTGCAGTTCATCGATGGCTGATAAAATCGTCTGTTTGTCTTCGGCAGAGGTTGGGGGCAAAAGAACGCGTCCCTCTGATCCATAGACGACGATCCCTACTGAATCTGTAGGTTGGAGTTGATCAACAAGAACATGTAAGCTTTTTTTCACCAGCTCTAATCGGTTTTCCCGATTCATCGAGCCAGATATGTCAATGACAAAAACGAGAGTAGCGGGCTTCCGTTCTTCTACGCGTAATTCCTTTCCTTTGATCCCGATTCGCACTACTTGAAGATTTTTTTGAAAGGGAGAGGGGCCACTATCGGCCTGAATTGCAAATGTCTGATTGGTTGGCGCGGGATACGAAGTGGGGAAGAAGTTGATGAATTCCTCCACCCGTATTGCTTCTGCTGGCGGGAGATTCCCGTCTTTTATAAAATTGCGCATCATGGTGTAAGAGGCAGTGTCCACATCAGCGGCAAAAGTAGACAGGCGGTCCTTCGCTGTCGAGACAAATTGGTTGGTGCCGTAATCTTTGAAGTACATGTCATTGGGGAGGGGATCGACCGATTTTTTCAGGGCGTAATCAGCTAGTTGGCTGGGAGGACTTGGACTGGAGGCTACCTGATTGTTTTGACTTTGCGCAACAGATGCTGCTGGTTTGTTTCCGCTTTCGCTTCTTGTTGCGATCTGCTCGCTCGAGCTGCATCCGATCAGGGATGCGACCAATATGGTGATACCACTGGCTTTCACGATTTTTCTCATCTTTTTTTATTCCCCCTTTGCCTATGTGACGTGGTAAAAAAAGGAATGTTACATAAGGAGGAGAAGTAGGCTTGTACGCAGCAAGAGCTTCACTCGCAACGACAGCCAGGATCGAGTCGTAGCTGCGGCTCCGAGTGGTGAAATGATTTATGTTTGGGTTAGTCGGCAATCTTCACTAAAGTGAGGAAGCCGGTCACCGTTGTCGTTCCGTCTGCGAAGCTTTGCAAAAACTGGTCTGCGATACCTCCCGTACGGAATATGTCTACGATGTCTCCTGATGCTAACCGGGTGAAAGAGGTAACCATGCCGAATGCATTTCCATCCTCTGCACTATCCGCACTGCTTGAAGTTCCGGCAGAGCCCGTAATATTGGCGCCATTCCTTCTGATAATGAAAGACACTTCACTTGCTTGTGCAGTAGTAACACGATAGCTGATGAGATAGATGCCGCTTGCAGGTACGGTCACTTGCCCGCCAGCGAGTAAAAAGCCAAGTGTATTGTCTGCATTCGACACATGAAGCGGGACGATCGTATTTGGCGAAATATCGATAGCGGAGGATAGCCAGAAGTTACCGAAAACACTGGAAACAGTACCCGTCGCGCCTGTTGCACCGGTTGCACCCGTTACACCCGTGGCTCCTGTAACGCCAGTTTCCCCCGTGATACCAGTACTTCCAGTGACCCCAGCTCCGGTCGCCCCTGTAGCCCCGGTCACGCCGACTCCTGTCGCACCCGTTTCTCCTAGCCCAGTAGCACCAGTAGCGCCAGTAGCGCCAGTAGCACCGGTTGCCCCAGTTGTTCCTGTTCCATCTGCTCCAGTGGCTCCTGTTGGTCCTGTGAGACTAGCGATAGACGATGCGGTTAATACGGAATTCAGCTTGTTGTTCAGCAAAATCTCTTTCTTTGTTATCTCTCTGAGCGTATTGACTACACTAGAATTCACATTCAGCAAATCACTAATGGTTGCAGGGGGACCTGTTAATCCTGGAAGTGTACCAAGGACATATTGAAGCTTTTCCGCCTCTGCGTTAATGATATGGCTTAACCCTAGCTCTTCCAATGCGATGGATGCGAGTAGCAAGTTTGCGACTTGGCTTTGTGTGATGGTAATGAGCGGGGTAATGTTGGGGATATTTGCTTGTGACAAATGAAACGTCCTCCTTTTTTCATATCTTTTCATCCTATTCCGATACTGTGTATAAGGGGATTGGTCGGTTTCGTTGTTTTTATTCAGGTACGGTTTACCATGTGATGCCTTTCTTTCTTGCTCCTTATTCAATCTTCTTGTAATATTAGGAAATATTTGTGGTGTGACGGTCGCTCTAGTCAATGGAAATCAATCATGGAAAGAGGTAGATTACTGCAAAAATCAATCAAACAAGAGAGGTTATGAAATGAATCTAGGAATTCAAGTAACGCAAAATCAACTGATGGATGTGCTGCTAAACGTTGCAGTAGCTCGTCCAGTATTTATTTGGGGCGCACCAGGAATCGGCAAGTCGTCTCTCGTCGAGGCGTTTGCCGAGCAGGTGGGCCTGCCTTGCGTATCGTTATTGGGTAGTCAGCTGGCACCTGAGGATATTATTGGTGTCCCACAGATCGTAGACGGGAAAAGCAGATTTTGCCCACCTGCGCAAATTGCGCGAGAAGAACCGTACTGCTTGTTTCTTGACGAATTGAATGCATGCTCGCAAGAAGTGCAAAAGGCGTTTTACAGTCTGATTCATGAGCGGAGAATTGGGGATTACCATCTGCCAGAAGGGTCCATTGTGATTGGGGCCGGAAACCGCGCGCAGGATAGCGCGATTGTCAAACCGATGTCGTCTGCTCTGATCAACCGGATGTTCCATGTCCAATTGCTAGTCTCGTATGAACAATGGATGAATTGGGCGTACAGCAACGGCATTCATTCCTACGTGCTGCAATTTTTGGAGGTGCGCCCGGACTATTTGTGGTCGCAGCCACCGAAGAGCGAGGAACCGTTTTCTACTCCGCGTTCCTGGCACATGCTCTCTGATGCCCTGAACGAATTCGGTGAGAACTTGACGACAGAGATGGTGGGGGTACTGGCCTTCGGATGCTTGACGCCCCAGCATGCGGCTCAATTTCGGGCTTTTCACAAGAATATTCAAGGCAAATACCAGCTCAACCGTATTTTGGAGGGAGAGGCTTCTTTCCCAACGGCTCCAGAGGATCGGGACGTACTGTATTTTCTGGCCGATTCATTCCGTTCGCAGATCAAAAAAGAACTGCCAGCGGATAAAGCCTCCGTGGGGGAGCAGCATAAACGGTTTGCACACCGAGCGAAAGCTCTCTTAAAGGAGCTCGCTTCCATCTCTCTGGAAATGGCGCAGATGGTAGTGGCGCGGCACGAGGATGGCGACGGATTGCCAGACTGGTTCGTTGTAGAGGTAATTCGTGATTTACCGCGATTGGCCATGGACAGGAAGGGAAAATAGCCAATGGCCAGAGGAGTTCAAAACGATCCGGCGACGCAAAACTACGAGCAGGCTGTACATTTTTTGAGTCATCACCCGATGTTTGGTCCGCTGTCCTCGCGAGCACACTTTACTCGTTCCGAGCGAAGTATTTGTCCGGATAACGGTTGGGTAGTCGTGACCCGGGAAGGCAGCTTGTACGCGCATCCGAAGCGCAGAGGGGAAGTCGGGGAATGGATTTATGTTCTCGCACATGCACTTCTGCATTTGGGCTTCGGACATTTTGTGGAAAAAGAGCAGCCGATATTGTGGAACATCGCATGCGATTGTTATATTACGCGTTTTTTGAGAGACATGAAGCTGGGGAAGCCTCCTGCTGAAATGGCCTTTGAGCTGGATAAATCGGGAAAGAGCGAAGAGGAGCTGTATGACTGGTTCGTGGAGCATGGGGTGCCGGAGCATTTGAAGTTGTTTGGAACGGGCGGGGAAAAACAGGCAGATATGCTTTTCTCGGATAAATACGTACGGTACACCTACAATCGAGATGTGAAGTGGGAGCGGCTCTTGGGGATCGGGCTGGCACAGGCGGTGCAAAGTGCTGTCAGCGTAGCGGGCGGCTATTCCGATGCTCTCGGGAATGAAGAGAACCAGCTGTCTGAGGCACAAAAGGCCAAGCGCTGGTTCATCAATCATTATCCATTGCTGGCTTCCTTAGCGAGCCATTTCACGATTATCGAGGATTCGCAGATCTGTCAACGGCTGCAAATCTCGGTGGCAGCCATTGATGTAACATCCAACGAAATTTTCATCAATCCTGCGGCGGGCTTGGATGAAGAGGAATGCAAATTCGTGATGGCACACGAGCTATTGCACGCTGGGCTGCGCCACCATGAGCGCTGCCAAGGCCGCGACCCGTATTACTGGAATGTCAGCTGCGATTACGTGATTAATCAATGGCTGATGGAGCTCGGTGTGGGACGTTTTCCGCAAATTGGCGGACTGTACGATCCAGACTTGAAGGGACTCTCGGCAGAAACGATTTACGACCGAATCGTGACGGACATGCGCACGTATCGCAAGCTCTACACCTTACGTGGAATCGGCATGGGCGATATTCTGGATGGCGACGATCCGCGTTTTTGGGAAAAGGGTCCGGGAACGACGCTGGATGACTTTTATCGCAATGCGATGTCGCAAGGCTTGATCTACCACCAGGAGAAAGGGCGAGGGCTTTTGCCTGCGGGTTTGGTAGAAGAGATTCGCGCCTTGGGGCAACCGCCGATCCCGTGGGATGTTCAGCTTGCCCGTTGGTTTGACGAGCATTTTCCACCGTTGGAAAAGAGCCGCACGTATGCAAGGGCAAGCCGCAGACAGTCTTCTACACCTGACATTGCCCGTCCTGCCTGGAGCTTTCGGGAAACGGACCAGCTGGCACGCACGTTTGGCGTCGTGATTGATACATCCGGCTCGATGGATACCAAGCTGCTCGGCAAAGCATTGGGGGCGATCGCGAGTTACAGTGTAGCGCGAGATGTTCCGTATGCGCGCGTGGTCTTTTGTGATGCGCAGGCGCATGATGCGGGCTACCTTTCTCCCGAGGACATTGCAGGGCGCGTCAAAGTAAAAGGACGCGGGGGAACGATCCTGCAGCCGGGCATTGACATGCTTGAGAAAGCATCCGATTTTCCAAAGGACGGTCCGATTTTGATCATTACTGATGGGGAATGTGATCGGATTAAAGTAATCCGTAGTCATGCCATCATGCTGCCGAAGGGGAGTAATCTGCCGTTCGTGGCGAGAGGACCGGTATTTCGGATGGAATAGTAGGGTTTAGGCTCCGTATCGATGCGGAGCCTTCTTCACGATCTTTTTACAATGAAAGGGTAGGAAAAGCGATAAAATAGCTTGTATGATGTAGCGGAAAGCGGAGAGGTGTACAGCTAAGTGAAGAATAATCTCCTAGAAGAAACTGGGCACCAAATAAGTAGATGGGAAGCTGTGCGTGAAGTTTTTCTCGTTTCGACCAAGCTGGGATTGACCTCATTCGGTGGTCCCATCGCGCATCTCGGTTATTTTCACAACGAATACATTCGACGAAGAAAATGGATGGATGAGCAAAGCTACGCGGATTTGGTTGCGCTTTGTCAGTTCCTCCCTGGTCCCGCAAGCAGTCAGGTAGGGATCGGAATCGGAATCATGCGAGCCGGATTGTGGGGAGGGGTTGCTGCATGGATCGGCTTTACTCTGCCTTCGGTATTGGCTCTCCTGATATTTGCGTTCACTTTACAAGGAGTGGACAGTGGCAGTGTTTCTTGGATTCACGGTCTAAAATTAGTAGCTGTCGCGATTGTTGCTCATGCCGTATGGGGGATGGGACAAAAGCTGGCCCCGGATCGAACACGGGTGACGATTGCGATCATCGCTGCTACCATCACGCTGTTGTGGCATTCTGCATGGAGTCAGGTCACTGTCATGATTCTAGCAGGAATAGCAGGGTTGCTTATCTTCCGGCAGCAAAAAGTTTCGGAGAACCCTGAATTTCGTGTGCCGATCAGTCGTGCACTAGCCATTGCGTGCTGGATCGTTTTCTTCGGACTTTTGCTTGTGCTGCCCATCCTCCGAGAGAGCACAGGATTTTCCTTGCTAGCGCTGTTTGAGAGCTTTTACCGTGCGGGCTCACTTGTTTTTGGCGGAGGTCATGTTGTATTACCTTTGCTGGAGAGGGAGGTAATCCCGACAGGTTGGATAACGGAAGAAGCATTTCTTACCGGCTACGGGGCTACACAAGCAGTACCAGGGCCATTGTTTACCTTTGCCGCTTATTTGGGAGCAATGATTGCAGGAGGAGTCGGTGCAGTAGTGGCTACGACTGCCATTTTTCTACCGGCCTTTTTACTCGTCATCGGCGCATTGCCGTTTTGGAATTCCTTGAGGAGAAATTCGAAAATCCAAGGAATGCTGGTAGGGGTGAATGCAGCAGTCGTCGGTATTTTACTGGCAGCCCTGTACGATCCGATTTGGACGAGTACCATTCTTGCTCCGCTGGATTTTGCGGTAGCAGCTATTTTGTTTATCATGCTGGAGCACTGGAAACTGCCGCCATGGCTGGTTGTGGTAACTGGGGCATTGTACGGTCTGTTGCTGTCTTAGACTGACGTCAGCTTTTTTATCATATTGGAAAGTAAAAATTCCGTGGGTCTATACTTTAGATAGGCAGTCATTATCATCCTAAGTTTTAAAAGGTCTCAAATGAACCAATAAAGCTGGTGAGAAGAAAAAGCACAGAGCTCGTAGACCTTGACAACGCCTGCCCAGTCAGAACTTCAAAAAGGGGACCCGCTTGTCGAACACTGCTTCCTTGAGAAACTTCCGCCCGTAGGGTGGCTTTGGCTCGACGGTCCCCTTTTTGAAGTGGAGACGGCCAGTGAATCCCCCCTGCTGGCGTGTCAGAGTCGAAGAGAACTGTGCTTTTTCTTCTCCTCCACTATGTTGACTCAAACCAAAGAAGGTTTGCCAACTATGTTTGTAACGCTTATAATACTGAATGAAAGTTCAGTATTGTTGGCTGGGAAGTTGGTGAAAGATCGTTGAATAAAAAGAAGCAGCAAACAGAGCAGACCAAGAAGAAAATAGCGGATGCGTCCAGAATTTTATTTATGCAAAAAGGCTACAAGGCCACATCAATAGAAGATATCGTGAAAGCTACTGGATACAGCGGCGGTAACATTTATTATCATTTCAAAAGCAAGGAAGGGCTGTTTTTACATCTGATTGAAGTTTGGAACAGCGAATGGGAAGAGAAGTGGCTGGTCAAGGAACAGCTCTACACGACCTCGATCGATAAATTGTATGGAATGGCTGAACATTTTGCGACCGATTTTATGAACCATCCGCTGACCAAGGCTGCTGATGAATTTTTCGACATGTCGGAGAAGCCTTCGGATGTGGAGGATCGTATCAACGAAATGATCCAAGGCTATATCGACTTTAATCAACAGTTGCTCCAGAAGGGGATCGATAACGGCGAATTTGAAATGACGAATGTAACCGGAGTCGCCATTATCCTGGACAGCCTGATGTTTGGTTTAAATCAACACTCGCGACGAATGGAACGAGAGGAAGCGCTGGCGACTTTTCGGTTAGCGATGGATGTGTTTTTATTTGGCATTGTCAAACCGTCCCGCTAGCTTTTTTCACGTGTTTATCTAGAATAGATATTCAGTGTTTTGTGATGGATTGGAGGAATAGTAAATGGCTTTATTATTAAAAAATCAGGGAGCCCTATTGATTCTGATGTTCAATATTTTCCTTGTCTTTACGGGGATCGGGCTTGTTATACCGATTATGCCAAAGTACATGGAGAGTTTGGGGATTACCGGGGGGACTATCGGCCTGTTAGTGGCAGCCTTTTCGCTGACGCAGCTTCTTTTTTCCCCAATTGCCGGGCGATGGGCCGATTCATTCGGAAGAAAAAAGATCATTGTGATCGGCTTGGTCGTATTCGCTATCTCAGAAGGGATGTTCGGTATAGCGAATTCTCCAGTCCTGCTGTTTGTTTCTAGGTTGCTAGGCGGCATCAGTGCCGCACTGATTATGCCAGCCGTAATGGCTTACGCAGCAGATATTACAACGAATGAAGAACGAGCGGCCGGGATGGGGTATATTACGGCAGCCATTACGACTGGTTTTATTATCGGTCCAGGCATTGGAGGATACATTGCTGAATTTGGTATTCGCGTACCTTTTTATTCGGCAGGAATTGCGGGACTGATTGCTGCATGCATCACGTTGTTAATCCTCAAGGAATCGAAACCTACGGAAGAAGCATTATCGGACTTTCATTCTAATGAAAAACAACGAAGCAGTCTTCTTTCTCAGTTAATGTACTCCTATCGAGAGCCTTATTTTTTCAGTTTGATCATTGTGTTTGTCATGTCTTTCGGACTTGCTAATTTTGAAACGGTCTTTTCATTGTTTGTCGACCATAAGTTTGGATTTGAGCCGAAAGATATCGCGTTTATCATTACATTCGGGTCAATAGCAGGTGCAGTGGTTCAGCTTACTGCCTTTAGCTGGATAATGAATCGCTTTGGCGAGAAAAGGGTCATTTCAGTCTGTCTGCTCTTTGCTGGTTTGTTTATTGTTCTGACGCTTTTTGTTCACGGATTTTGGATGATTTTTGCCGTTACCTTTATCGTATTTCTGGCAATCGATATTTTGCGACCAGCCATCAGTACCCAAATGTCGATGCTTGCAAAGGATCAACAGGGCTATGTTGCTGGCCTTAACTCAGCCTTTACCAGTCTTGGCAATATTGCAGGTCCTATCGTAGCTGGATTTTTATTCGATGTGGATATCAACTATCCGTATGCACTAGCGTGTCTGATTTTGCTTATCTGTTTCGTCTTATCACTAGGAGTGAAAAACCGCAACCTGAAAGATGCCAATGCGGCTTCCAGTCAAGCGTCCATTCAGGGATGATGAAGTGAATGAGATAAGATAGCTGAATAAAACAGCGGCGAATCTAAGACTTTATGTTCAGGTCTTAGTTCGCCGCTGTTCCATTATTCGGGTAAATAAATCTTTCATGATTACTTAATAGAGATAGAAATGGAAATTTACATCATTCTTTTATAGTGGGAAGGGTAATACATACTATAAGGAGTGAAGCAAATGATGATGAAAAAAGTGATGGTAGCAACTGCCGCCCTTATGATGTGTGTAGCACCAGTCGCCTCTGCCGCCGGGAATTCGCACTGGTCAAAAACTTCTCCCAAAGAGTTCGATCTTCAAGCTCATCGCGGCGGACTCGGACTCACAGTAGAATCCACATTGGCGTCGTTCTCCCACGCTCTTGAATTAGGTGTGAGCACGCTCGAGCTCGACGTGCAAATCACGGAGGACAAGCAGGCCGTTATTACGCATGACCGCAAGATTTCGGGTGCCAAGTGCAGAGATACAGGCCCACTTTTCGCTGGTGATCCTGAGTATCCGTATGTTGGCAAGTACATAAAGGACCTGACTCTCGACCAAATACGCATGCTGGATTGTGGCACACAGACATTGCCGCAATACCCAGAGCAACGTCCAAGCCCAGGTGCTGGGATGCCGCTGTTGAGCGATGTATTTGATCTCGTCAAGGACTACAAGGCCAATCATGTTTGGATGAATATCGAGACGAAGGTAGAGGCGGGAGCACCTGAGCAAACCGCTCCGCGTGAAGATTTCGTGCAAATCGTCGCTCGCGAAGTCCGCGATGCCGGGATGCTTGATCGGGTATCGATCCAAAGCTTTGACTGGGGGGCGCTCATGCGCATGAGAGAGGTTGAGCCGCGCTTGCCGATTGTGGCACTGACGAACGGTGCGCAATTCTTGCAGCCAGGTCAACCGGGAGCTTCACCGTGGTTGGGCGGAATCGACATTGACGACTTTGGAGGAGACCTCGTGGCGGCGGCCCACTCATTTGGTGCAGACGCTATCTCTCCCGTGCATGGCTCTCCACAAAACGGCAAAGTCACCGACGAGAATTATGTGCCCTATGTCACGAAGAAAATGGTAGAAGACGCGCACAAGGTCGGGATGAAGGTGACTCCGTGGACGATCAATGACGCCCCTACGATGAACAAGCTGATCGACGATGGCGTAGACGGGATCATTACGGATTACCCGGACCGTCTGCGTGAGGTTATGGAGCAGCGTGGTCTGAAGCAACCGAAGAGCTACAAGACTCCCAAAAAAGAGAAGTAAAAAGAAGACCAGTCCATTCGGGCTGGTCTTTTCTTGCATTCACGGGACATAGCCATATCCAGGATATTTGACAACGGGCCATTTATCCTTGCGCAAGGCGTCTAATAGTTCAGGACCTACACACAGGTTGGACTCGACGAGTTCATGCGGGGTGAGCGCCATCCATTGATTTAGCGACACATCGACAAAGCGGTCGCTCTTGAACATTTCCAAAAACCACACCGTTTCCGTCCCGGTATTTTGGATATAATGCCCTGTCGCAAAAGGAACGTAGCCAACATCACCTGCTTGGTAGTCAAAAGTTCGGGCGTTCCCGTTTCCGATAAAAACAGTCATCCGCGCTTGGCCTGAAATGTAATATTGCCACTCGTCGTTATTGGGATGCCAATGCAGCTCTCTCATGGCACCGGGACGTAGCTCTACGAGTGCTGCTGCGATTGTTTTGGAGATCGGAAAGTTGCGGGAATCGACGATGCGCACACTGCCTCCAGGTGTAATGAGGGGACGTTGGGCGAGTAAGCGATGGGAAAAAGGGAGGGGGACGGTTCCGTACGGAGATTCCACTTCATCTGCTTCGATGGAACCCGGAACCTCGTCCTGATAAATGTACACTTGCTTGCAAGGAATGTCGGCAAAGGCTGGTTCAGGCACACCAAAATTCGCGGAAAGCACATCTGTTGGCGTATGAGCAAACCAATCGGAGATCGATAGCGTATTCAGATCGGAAAATTGCCCATCGTCGAAAACGAGCAAAAACTCGCAGCCTTCCTCTAATCCCTGAATCGAGTGGGGGATGCCGGGAGGGAAATACCATAGATCGCCTTTGCCGATATCTGCGATAAAATTCCGTCCGCGTTGGTCAACAGATGTAATTCGTGCACGACCAAGCAGCATGTAAGCCCATTCCGCCTGCTGATGCCAGTGCAGCTCGCGCACACCACCTGGCGTCAGGCTCATGTTTACACCCGCAAGTGTAGTGGCGATTGGCAGCTCGCGTATGGTGATTTCACGGGACCAACCGCCATGATTTAATGTCATCGAGGCATCTGAGAAGGAAAATTTCAGATTAGGCAGCAAGCCCGCATCTGTGACGGGAGGAACTAGCATATTCGGATTTTGCCGATCACGCATGACGTTTCGTGGGCCGAGATCGACCCATCCGGTCCCGTCACTCCTCATCGGCTGAGGAATTGGATTCCCTTTGTCTGGCGGATTCATTCGGGGCAACCTCCTTCATCCTTGGACATGCATATTTTTGTCGTACTTCATCCACTAACCATGCCTATGCATCGGCTTGCCTGTTATGCAAACATCCAAGCTGGTCTACCGTTTCGATGGGCGATTTTGTATAATTTTAGGAGTGATTTACAAATTGACAATAGTAGGATGGGTATAAAGATGACTAAGATTCCAAACGAGCAATGGTTAGCACGATATGAACAAAAAAAGCAGACGTTAGAGCCCCTTGTTGATTTACACACCTATTTCACATCAAGTGAGATCAGTGGGAAACCAATCAACTTGCTTTCTTTGGGGGAAATCACGATTCCCACTGGGGACATCATGGTTCGTGATCCACTTGTGTATCTGGAGAGAAATAGTGCCCCATATTTTCGAAAAGTCCCTACAGGAACCTTCCCTTTAACCGTTTGTGTGGTAACTGTTGAGGAAGATCACTACAGGTATGCAGCTGCTAAGGTGGAGTTCACAGATAAAACTCCCCAAAAATTTACGGAAGCCCTCATTGGAAACGAGGACCTCGAAAATCTAGGGGAAGGTGAATATTTTGGCTTTAATGTGGATGCAGGCCTTGCTACTGTGGTAGATGTCAAAACGAGGGATGCTTATCTGGACTTTTATGATAGCTGGAAAAAAGAGAATCCAGAGGGCAATATTTATGATGATTATTTCGCTAGTGTTTTTGCGCAAAGTTACAAAGACCATCCAAAATACCAGAGAAGCGCTGGAGATTATATAAATTGGACGATACCAGGCACTGATTTATCGATTCCGATGATTCAGACGGGATTTGGGGATGGTGCCTATCCTGTCTATTTTGGGTTGGATGAAAACGATCAAATATGCCAGCTGGTGATTCAATTTATTTACATTGAACTCGCATTTGGTGAGGATGACAGCGAAGACGAAAGCTAGTAGGAAGCCTCTCATTAATCATTTTTGGAAACGGTGTTTCGACTATCTTTCTTTGGAAAAAGAAAATAGCTGGCTGTAATCAACAGATCAATCCCCAGAACAACGGTCCATAGCCGGAGAATATGCCATAAAGAAGCAGTTCGCTCCGCATCATCGATGAAGTAGATGGTCCCCGCTAAGAGAGCCGCCCCAATTACATAGGAGTAGAGATGGCTAAACCAGCTTTTGGCGTAATGCTTGGCATACTCCATGCCGTATAACTTGGGCTTCGCCGTACCTTGCTTGGTGACGTACTGCTGAAATTTTTCATCCGCCCATTGAATCATGCTTTTCCCAAACGCAAGCGATACCCCGATATAAACGGCAGCCAGCGCATGAGGAATCGTAGCGGTAGCACCATGATACAAATCCACGCTCGTAACGAGGAGCAAAACCACATCAACAACAGGCGTCAGGGCGAGAAGAAAAAGCCCGGCCTTTTTTTGTTTGAGCACGTACCTTGTGAAAAGGCCAAGTACAATGACCACCCAAAATGCAATTTCGCATGCGACAATCATCCATGCAACAAAATTCACTATAATAGGTCCCCTTTTCGGAAGTTTCTTCTCCTGTATGAGAAGTTTTTATAATACAACTGTACTAACAGAGAGAATTTTAACATCGTTTTTAAAATAATACAATCGTATTATTAAAGTTGCTTGTCCCTTGCCAATCTTGTTAAAATACAACTATGCCAAAAATAATCGATCATGAGAAAAGAAGAGAACAAATAGCAGAAGCAACGTGGCGTGTCATTGTCGAGCAAGGAATGGAGGGAGCGACGGTAAGGGGCATAGCAAAAGAAGCAGGACTTTCATTAGGTGCTCTGCGACATTACTTCGCAACACAGGATGAACTGCTGATGTATGCCATGCAGCTCGTAAAAGAGAGGGCGACAGCTCGAATTGCTGAAATTGCCGCCAATGAAGAATGGGCACCAAAAGAGAGAATCACCAAAATCTTTCTGGAGCTACTCCCTACGAATCAAGAAAAGATGGTCGAAATGGAAGTGTGGTTTGCTTTTACCGTGTACTTCCGACACAAGAAAGAAGGCTTTGATGCACAGCACGACGGGATCTATGCCGGCGTTCGCAAGCTGTTGGACTCTGCCGATCAACTGAATCTATTACGCAAAGAGCTGGACAAAGAGATGGAAGCAGAGAAGCTCTATGCCGTCATCGATGGTCTGGCGCTGCATGCCTATCTAGAGCCACAACGTGTCAATGGGGAACGGATTACGAAAGTGCTGGAGCATCATCTTGCATCCTTATTTCTTTAACTGACTTTTACACTTCTTTTACGAAAAAGATGGTCCATTCTTCATACAGGATAAGAAACACATACAAATACTCTCATAAAGAAAAGCAATCGGATCAAGGAAAGGTTGATCTGATTGCTTTTTTTCGTCGTGTGCGTTGGTTTACAAAGAACACAATGGGCTTTGATACGCAGTTAACAATGGTGGATTACGATGAATGTACAAACATTTTTGAACAAAAAATAGATTGTTGGTGTGAATATGAAAAAAATAACAATTGTCCAATAAAGATTGAATGATGAAGGGGTTTTCAACATGTCGAGTATTATGCTGAAGTCATTGTCCAAGCAATATACGAACGATAAATACACCCTGGACGATATCAGTCTGGAAATCAAAGACAAAGAGTTCCTGGTGTTATTGGGACCGTCCGGATGTGGAAAATCTACGCTGCTCAGAATGATTGCCGGGATTGAAGAGATCACCCAAGGCGATGTGTACATTGGTGATGTTTGTGTCAATGAAGTGGAGCCAAAGGATCGGGGAGTTGCGATGGTTTTTCAAAACTATGCCCTTTATCCGCATATGACCGTATACGAAAACATGGCATACGGCCTGAAAATAAAAAAGATCAAAAAAGCAGAGCGAGAACAGCGCATCAAGGCAGCAGCGGATATTTTGCAAATTGATCATTTGTTGAAACGGTTCCCCAGCCAATTGTCCGGCGGGCAAAAACAGCGGGTAGCCATCGGGCGAGCGATCGTGAAGGAGCCAAAGGTCTTTTTGATGGACGAGCCGTTGTCCAATCTGGATGCCAAGCTGCGAAATGAAATGAGAATTGAGATCAAAAAGCTGCACGAGCGCTTGGATTCAACGTTCATTTACGTGACGCATGATCAGGTGGAGGCGGTTACCTTAGGGGATCGAATCGCGATTATGGCGGAAGGCAAGTTCCGACAAATCGGAACGCCGCTGGAAATCATCGATTGCCCAGTAGATATGTTCGTTGCCAATTTCATAAGCTCACCGCCCATCAATTATATGGAAGCGAGTCTGATTCAGCGAGATGGCCGGGTCTACGTGGAGGTAGACGGGGTGATGCTGGTAACCAATCTCCCGCTCGACGTGATGGAACAAGCTCCTGAGATTGTCGCGGGAGTCAGACCAGAGCATTGCTTTCTCACCGAAAGCAGTGACGATACACTTGCCATGGAGGTGCTGTTCACGGAAATTATCGGAACGGATGTGTTGATCCATCTGAAGTATAAAGAGAGCAATTTCATCTTGAAAAAAAGCTTTACCCAGACGTATGCAAAGGGTCAAAAGGTGAACGTAGGGATTAATGCCGCCCATGTCCATGTATTTGACAAGCACACGCAAAAGAATCTGAGGTGCCGCCCATGAATGTACTCATCTCGTTAGACGGCATCAGCTATCAAAGCTTTGAACCTTACGCGCAGCACTGGATAGAAAATGATTACTCCTTCTGCAAAAAACTGATCACGACGTTTCCCTCGGTCACATTTACCGCACATGCGGCAGCGATGACTGGGAGCCAACCGGGTAAGCATGGTGTCTTTGATAATATCGTAGCTCGCACGGAAACGATGGAAAGAGTGGCGTTGTATGGCGACCACGAGATTCTTTGCAACGAAGCACTTCATAAGCAGACGATTTTTCATTCGTTGGCGAGACAGGCAGGGACGAGCTGTTGCATTCATTGGCCCATGACGTCCGGAAATCCGTATATTCACCATTTGATTACGGAATCGGGCAGCAAAAAAAAGCTGAAGTCAAAGGTTTCAGTAGAGGAAATCGATCATGTCGCACTGCGTGAAACGATGCGGGCGATCAAAACGGAAACCTATGATTTTATCGCAGCAAGGTTTATCGGTTATGATGCGCTGTCTCACCAATATGGGAAAGACTCGCCTGAGGCAATGCGGTGCCTAAAGGAACTCCTTACGTATCTCGATCAAATCGAGCAAACGTTGAAAAAGACACAAAAACCATTCAACCTGATTATTTTCTCGGATCATGGTCAAAGCGATATTCACTCGTTTTTTTACCCGAATGAGATTTTGGCTAAAAGCCAGTGGAAGCAGCATTTTCGTAACAAACAAATCAGATTCGTCGGGGACGGCAGCGGGGCATTGTTGTTTTATAGCTCGTTAGATCATCAGCAAAACAAAGAAATCATGGCGTTTTTTGAACAGATGCCAGAAGTGCATCACTTTTATGAGTTGGCAGAGGACACTCCTTCAGCGTGCAGGCCATTCGGTATCCTCGATTTGAAGCATACGGTATGCGGCGAAGATATCGCGTTTCCCGAACAGCCGAAATACAAGGAGATGAAAAGCTTGCACGGGTATCATCCCGCGAATGTCGATGAGATGAATGGATTTCTCTTGTGCGTAGGGGATGCGTTTACGAAAAGCAAAGTGATTGAAGAAACAAACATCGAAAACATTGCACCCACACTGGCGCAGTTGTTCCGAATCGCCCATCCATGTGACGGGCAACTGATCAAAGACATCTTCAAGGAGTACGAGTAAATGGGCAGACCAATCAGCAAAACGATCAAGGATAACGCATGGTCGCTTGGGTTACTTTTGCCGACACTGATTCCGTTAGTTATTTTTTGGATCTACCCCATGATCAAAACGTTCCAAATCAGTTTTACCGACTGGAACTATATTTCACCTGACTACGACTACGTAGGGCTGGAAAACTACCAAAACTTGATGAGCGATGCTTTCTTCGGGAAGGTGCTGCTGAACACCTTGGTGTTTACCTTTTTTACAGTCGTTCCGCCGATTCTTTTCGGGCTATTCGTAGCGATCCGGTTAAACAAAATACAGAAGCTTCGCCATTTCTTTGTGGCGAGTGCATTTTCTTCGTGGATCACGCCGACTGTGGTCGTGTCCATGGTATGGGTCAGCATATTCGATACCGATTCGGGGATTGTCAATTATGTCCTGAAAGGGATCGGTATGGAGCCAGTGAAGTGGCTGGGTGGACAAACGACAGCGATGATTGTCGTCATTATCGTCACCATCTGGCAGTACATGGGGCTGGGGATCTTGCTGCTTTCCTCTGCTCTCGCGAAATTGGACCCTGAAGTAGAGAAAGCGAATGATTTGGATGGAGGGAGAGGATTACGAAAATTATTCAGAATCACCTTGCCTGCGATCTCACCGATTCTTGTTTTTCTGTTCGTCTTTTTTACGCTGAATTCTCTCAAAGCCTATGATCAGATTTATATTTTGACGCAGGGCGGACCTTCAGGAGCGACTTCGACCATCTTGTACTACTTCTACGTGCTCGCTTTTGAATATTTTGAAACCGGACCAGCTTCAGCGTTGGCAATGATTTTCTTAGGTATGTGTCTCTTGATTAGCGCATTGAATTTCTTCTTGTCCAAACTACTGTTTACCAAATGAGGTGGGAGCTTTGTCCTTGGCAAAATTAAAAACAGGCATAAATTATGCAATGTTAATTTTGTTAAGCGTACTGATGGTGTTTCCGTTTCTCTGGATGTTCTTGATTTCGATCAAGCCCAAAAGCGAGGTGTACAGCGGGAGCCTGCTGCCTTCCACCTTTCATTTTGAGAATTACATCCGCGTATTCACGGAAACGAAGATGCTGCTTTATTTGTGGAACAGCATTTCTGTCAGCCTGATCATCATCGTTTTTCAAATTTTCACCGCGATTTTTGCGGCGTATGTTTTCGCGACGGCGCAGAAAAGATGGGTTCGGTACTGCTTCGTGCTTATTTTGGCGACGTACATGCTTCCATCTGCAGTAACGTACATTCCATCTTTTATTTTGCTGTCCAAAGCAAATTTGCTGGATACGCATATTGGTTACATTCTCAGCGAGCTCATCAGCATCTTCGCCATCTTTTTCCTGCGGCAGTCGTTTGCCCAGGTGCCAAAGGATGTGGTGCATGCTGCCAAGCTGGATGGGGCGGGGCATCTACGACTCATTTTCACCGTGTATATCCCGTATTGCAAAAACGCGATTGCTTCGCTGGTGTTGATCACTTTTATTTACAGCTACAACAACTATATGTGGCCCTCGCTCTTGATCAAGTCGGAGGAAAACATGTTCGTTACGATTGGATTGCGGCGGTTGTTTATGAGTCAGGCGGGCTACGGGATGGACTTCCCACTGGCGATGGCAGCGTGTGCGATTTCACTAGCACCTATGCTGATCCTGCTCGCAATCGCAAGCAAAAGAATTATTCATTCCATGGCTAATCTGTATGTCAACAAATAGACCAAGACAGCTATTTACTGGGAGGAGTCATTGTGAAAAATCGGAAGCGAAACACCAAGAGCGTCATTCTTTCCATCCTGAGTTCTGCGCTTATTTTTACCGGAGCCGTCGGTTGTTCGAACAATGCTGCGTCTGACAGCAACGCAAATGCAGCATCCAGCCCGAACGAGAAAATCAAGCTGGAGTTTTACTACGGCCTCGGCGGCAAGCTCGGGGAAACGATGCAAAAAATCGTGCAGGACTTCAACAGCAGCAATGAAAAATACGAAGTCGTTCCGATTGTTCAAGGTGACTACAGCGAGACGTTGCAGGTACTCCAGGCCTCGCTGGCAGCAGGCAAGCCCCCAGCCTTGGCGATCAATGCGTATCCGGAATTTATGAAGCTGGCGAAAAGCGAAGCATTGCTGCCGTTGGATGAGCATATCAATCAGCCGGAGTATAAAAAGGACGATGTTCTGCTGCTAGAGCAAGGGAAGTACAACGATACGATGCTGGGTGTTCCTGCCTATGTCAGTACACAAATGATGTACTACCGCAAAGATATTTTTGACAAATACAAGATTGACTACAATGCGCTCACGAGCTTCGAGCAATTGGCGGATGCAGCTAAGCTCATCAAAGAAAAAGAGGGAATTAACGGCTGGTCCATCATGTGGTACACGGAGCATATGATCGACTACGCTCGTTCTGCTGGCGGCGATATCGTGAGCGAAGACGGCAAGACTATCACGATCGACTCGGAGGAATGGGTGTATGCGTGGGACAGCATTCGCAAGTACATTCATGAGGACAAAATCATGGATACCGTCTATGGCGGCAATGGCTGGGAATGGTGGTACAAAACCATCGACAACGTGATGAACGGAAAGTCCGCAGGTTACACAGGCTCTTCCGGTGACGGGGGCGATCTGGATTTCACCAAGGTAGCAACTGGCATGCAAAAAGGCTTCAATGGACAACCACCTAGACCCGTCGCAATTTCTGTCATGTTCAACCTGTTCAAAGCATCCTCGAAAGAACAGCAAGAGGGCGCGTGGGAATTCGTGAAGTACTTCTCAGAAGCAGAAAAAACAGCTTACTGGGCCGTACAGACAGGCTATATTCCAATTCGGGACAGCGCCGTGAACACAGAAATTTACCAGAACAAATTGAAAGAAAATCCGTACTTCTCGGTGCCTTTGGAACAGGCGAAGACAAATGGAATTGCTCCTTTTGTAGACCCAACAGGCGGCAAAATTTATGCAGAAATTGAGTTGGCGAAGGACAAGGTGCTGATCGAAAACATTCCTGCCGCAGAAGCGCTCAAAGTGGCGAAGGAAAAGGCACAAAAAGAACTCGACAAAGCACTGAAGCAATAAATCATAAAACATAAAACATAGCGAACAGGAGAGATGGAAAAATGAAAAACGGTATCGCATTGGCTGTATTTGATCTGGCAGGAACGCTGGTAGAGGACGATAACGCAGTGAGAGATTGTCTGCATAAAGCGGCTGTGGAATACGGATTAAACGTGACACCAGATGAAATCAGCACGCATATGGGAACGAACAAGATTCATCTCTATCAATATTTGATTGCGAGAACACAAGGAAATATGATCGACTTCAAAAACTTTGAAATCGATATCGACAACTCGACACACGAGGAAGCAGTTAAGCTGTATGAGCGATACACGGAATACATGATTGCGTTCTATCAAGAAAATTGCCGCGAAATCGCGGGTGCAACCGAAACTCTGAAATGGTGCCAGGAGAATGGCATCAAGGTAGCGACTGGGACAGGGTTCCATAAAGAGATCAACAGCGTCATCATGGAGTCGCTCGGTTGGGTGAAGGACGGCTTGATCGATTACGCAGTAGACCTGGATATGGTACCAGAAGGCAAAGGACGCCCAGCTCCGTTCATGATTTTCAAGGCAATGGAATATTTGAACGTGCAAAACGTCAGACAAGTCATTAAGCTCGGCGATACGCCAGCGGATATGCTTGAAGGCTACAACGCAGGCTGCAAAGCGGT
Organism: Brevibacillus sp. BC25; assembly: GCF_000282075.1. NCBI lineage: Bacteria > Bacillati > Bacillota > Bacilli > Caryophanales > Paenibacillaceae > Brevibacillus > Brevibacillus sp. BC25. The sequence continues at coordinate 10,060 of NZ_AKIX01000077.1, read as the reverse complement.
CATCGGCGTGATGCAAGGCTCGACCCCAATCGAGGTATGGGGCAAGTACTATCATACGCATGTGCTCGACACCGTAAAAGAACTGCCAGAGCTGATTTTGTCCGGTAAAATCGTATGATTTACCCTGTGGAGAAGATGGCGAGTATCGGCATAGTCTTGCCTAAGCTGTTTCCTTTTTCACAGAGCCGGCCTGAACAAATGCTTTCGAGTCTCCTTGCGATCCTGGAAGACCCATTCTTTACGGCAGTGGAAGTGTCCTATATCGCGGACAAAGAGACGAGGCAGCTCGCCGCAAAGTATATGGCGTACAGTGGTGTAGAGGTTATTTTCAACGGCGGAGATGCAGCCCGTGAATTGCAGATTGATCTCAGCTCCTTGGACCCGGTCGTTCGCAACAAGTCTATCCAATCAGGCAAAATGCTGATCGACCACTGCTATGAAATGAACGCAAAAATCATGCATATCGTAACGGGTAAATTTCAAGGCGAGGAAAACAAGCCAAAAAACATCCAGGCGTTTATTGCCTCAGCTATGGAGCTGTGCAAGTACGCAAAAGAAAAAGCAGATACGTACGAGCTATGCATTTCTTTGGAGATCGGGGATCGGTATGTCGACCGCAACTATTTGCTCGGACCTACTCATGAGGCGGTGCATGTAGCAAACGTGATCCGCAGCGAGTACGACAATTTTGGCCTCTTGCTGGATCAAAGCCATTTGCCGATTATGGGCGAAGACCCGCACAAATCCTTGTGGCTGGCCAAAGATTATTTGACGCACATTCATCTCGGAAACTGTTACTTGAAAGACAGGCAAGCCAGCTATTTCGGGGATAAGCACCTCCCTTTTCACGTAAAGGATTCAGAGGTTGGCGTGAATGAGCTGACGACGTTCATCACGACGCTCAATGACATTGATTTTTTCAATAGCCCAAAACCGACTAGGAAGCCAGTTATGACCTTTGAGGTGGGGCGCTTTGAGAATGAATCGCCTATGCTGGTAATCGCCAATGTAAAACGTGCTTTTTACGAAGCATGGGCCAATGCATAAACGAAAAGACTGGGGCTGTGGCAGAAGTGAATGTATTGATTACGGGATACTTTACCGATTATTCCAAGCAACGCGTGACACAAGCGTTTCCGCAGGATTGGCGCATCCAAATCGTGGAGCCTGAGCAGATCGAGTTATTTATCAGCGAAGCAAATGTGTTGATTCCCGAGCATATCCAAGTAAACGAAGAGTTACTGAACAAAGCGCACAACTTGAAGTTTGTCCAGACGGGTGCGGGCTTTGACAACGTGGATATTGAGGCATGCACGAAGAAAAATATTTGGGTGAGCAACGCGGCTGGCGTGAATGCAAACGCAGTAGCTGAGCATATTATGGCGCTCATTCTGGGGTATTACAAAAACATCGCTTATCTCGATCAAGCGATGAAAAATCGTGAGGATGAGACCAAGCTCGTCTACGTCGGTGGCGAGCTCGCAGGAAAAACCATCGGTACCATCGGCTTTGGCGCCATCGGCTCTCGCGTAGCGGAGCTGGCAAAAGCCTTCCGGATGAAGGTGCTTGCGTACGACACCAACCCGAACAGGCAAAGCGATGATGCCGAAATGGTTGATCTGGACACGCTGATTGCCAAATCTGACGTGATCACCCTGAACATTTTTCTGAACGAATCCACAAGACATCTAGTGGACAAGCAGTTTTTAGCTAAAATGAAAAACGATGCACTTCTCGTCAATACAGCGAGAGGGCCGATCATTTGTGAAGAGGACTTGATCGAAGCACTGAAAAACAATGTGATTGGCGGAGCTTGCCTCGATGTGTTCACAGTAGAACCTCTCAGCGTGGACAGTGAGCTGCGTGCCTTGAAAAATGTCGTGCTGACGCCGCATACAGCAGGCATGCCTGACGGAACCAAATTCCACGAGAAAAGGTACCAATTTTTTGTGGAAAACATACAGCGAATCCAACGAAATGAAACGCCGCATAGTCATTTAAATCAGCTTTCCTAAACAAAAAAAGCCGGGATCAGTCATCAGAGACTGGTCCCGGTTCGTTTTAATGCTCCCGGATCTTGGACAAATTTCCCCCGAAAAGCTCCAGCTTTACATCCACGAGTGAAATCGTATCGGGACGTAAGGGGAGCTCAGCATTTTTCGTTCACTTGTGCCATGCCTTGGGACGTTGTCGATAAAGTTGGTGCAATACATAGCAATTTTAGAAATAGCTTTTAACGCTTTTTCAATTCTTCTAGGAGTTCAATTATTTTATCATTTTGCATTGTAATTTTTTTTACACCGAATGCGATTGGTAATAGCAAAGCAACTATCAAAGGGAGAATTACTAATTCTAACATCAAGGGTAATCACCTCCAATTAATATTATATATATTCCCGCGACTTTAGCTCGTCCACAACTTGAGTTCAAAGTGTGGATCATTATTCCATGTTTACATACCGAACGTCCATTCGTAAAATGGAAGCAAGAAGGTGACGAAAATGAATGTGAAAAAAAATATCGCAGCCATATTGGATCACATAAAAACAGACGAACGATTTCGCGATAACATTGCGCATTGGAGGGTCATTCCTGCCCGTGAAGCAAAGTCCGTTCCATTTCCAAGTGAACTGGACGGACGAATTCGAGATGCCCTGACGAATAGAGGCATTCCCTCCTTATACACGCATCAAGAAACGTCTTTTCGCCATGTACGCGAAGGCAAACACATCGTCGCGGTAACGCCAACGGCTTCAGGAAAAAGCATGTGCTATCATTTGCCGATCCTCCAGACGTTATCGGAGGACACGCAAGCACGTGCTCTTTACTTGTTCCCAACCAAGGCTTTAGCGCAGGATCAAAAGGCGGAGCTCCACGAGCTGATTACGGAAATGGGCCTTTCGATCAAATCCGAAACATATGATGGTGATACGCCTGCAAATATTCGGCAGATGGTACGCAAAGCAGGAAATATCGTCATCACCAACCCAGACATGCTGCACTCCGCCATTTTGCCCCATCACACCAAGTGGGTGTCCTTTTTCGAGCATCTCAAATACATCGTGATTGACGAGTTGCATACATATCGCGGCGTTTTTGGCAGTCATGTCGCCAATGTCATTCGGCGGTTGAAGCGCATCTGCGCCTTTTATGGGAGCCACCCGCAATTTATTTGCACATCGGCTACCATCGCCAACCCGAAGCAATTGGCAGAAGCTCTGACAGAAGAAGAGGTAGAGCTGGTCAACAACAATGGTGCTCCGTCTGGCATCAAGCATTTCCTTTTCTACAATCCGCCTGTGGTCAACAAGCAGCTCAATATTAGACGCAGTGCCACATTGGAGGCGCGAGACATTACCGAGCAATTTCTGATCAATGGCATACAAACGATTTTGTTTGCGAGAAGCCGTGTACGTGTAGAGATTTTGCTGACGTATTTGCAGGAGTTGATTCGCCGCAAGCTTGGTCCGAAAACGATCCAAGGGTATCGTGGCGGCTATTTGCCGAGCCAGCGCAGAGAGATCGAACGCGGCTTGCGCAATGGCGACATTATGGGCGTGGTCAGCACCAACGCGCTGGAGCTCGGAGTAGATATCGGGCAGCTTCAGGCATGTGTCATTACTGGCTATCCGGGCTCGGTCGCAAGCACATGGCAGCAGGCAGGACGGGCAGGAAGACGGCAGGGGGAATCCGTCGTCGTTATGGTCGGCAGCTCCACGCCATTGGATCAGTATGTGATCGCCAATCCAGAGTACTTTTTCGATCGCAGTCCTGAGACAGCGCGGATCAATCCCGATAACCTGATCATTTTGGTGGATCATCTCAAATGTGCGGCATATGAGCTGCCGTTTCGTGAGGGAGATACATTCGGGCGCGCGGAAATCGTGGAGATTTTGGAGTTTTTGACCGAGGAGCAGGTGCTTCATTACTCGCGGGGCAAGTGGTTCTGGATGAATGATTCATTCCCGGCCCACAACATCAGTCTGCGGTCAGCTTCGCAGGAAAATGTCGTGATCATCGACATCAGTGAACGGGGAAATGAGCGTGTCATCGGGGAAATGGACCGTTTCAGCTCCATGACGCTCTTGCATGACGAGGCCATCTACCTGCATCAAGGTACGCAATTCCAGGTGGAAAAGCTGGACTACGAGGAAAAGAAGGCGTATGTCCGGGAAGTCCAAGTCGATTATTACACGGACGCCAATTTGGCCGTCTCGCTCAAAGTATTGGAGCAGGATCAGTCCCGTCGTCATGCACAGAGCACGTTGGCTTATGGCGAAGTGGCTGTGAATGCGATGGCGACGATCTTTAAGAAAATCAAGTTCGAAACGCATGAAAATATCGGCTCTGGACCGATTCATTTGCCGGAAGAGGAGCTGCATACAAATGCAGCGTGGATCGGCTTTTCCGAAGCGCTGCTTGGTGAGATCGGGACAGAGGATGTGGAACGTGGCTTGGTCGGTTTGGCGCATGTGTTGCAGCACGTAGCTCCGCTGTTTGTCATGTGCGACCCGATGGACCTGCACGTGATACCGCAACGAAAGGCCGTTCATTCGCAGGAGCCGACTATTTTTCTGTACGACCGTTATCCGGGCGGCATCGGCTTAAGCGAGCAAGTGTATAAGGAAATGGAGACGATTTTGACCCAGGCAGAGCGGATGATTGTCTCTTGCCCGTGTGAGTCAGGCTGTCCGTCTTGTGTGGGAGCGACAGATGACGGCAGCAAGGGGCTCGCCATGACCTTGCTGCGAATCGCTCAAGGGGGAAGTACTTATGTCTCTTAAATCCAAGCTGCAACGGATGAAGGGACATCTCTCGCTGGAAACGGACAAAGCGGTAGCGCCAGCAGTCGAAGCGGTAAGGCCCATTCTCCAGAAAGAACCGGAGGAAGAGTCGAGTTCGGCCGTACCAGCGGATAGCAGCGCTGAGCTACAGATACCTTTTGCCGACAAGTGGAAGGAAATGCAGGCATCACCCTACATCTGGGATGACGAGTACGTCATGATTCGCGAGGTTCGCTATCCGATCGATCAGCAGCATGGCGCTTACGCTTTTTCCGAGCTGCATGAGGCGATCCGTATGTGGGAGGGGGCAGGTCGAGAGCATCCGTTGTCCGCTAAGGGCAGGAAGCCAGAAGACTTGCTGTTTTTCGATACGGAGACGACAGGGCTGTCAGGCGGGGCAGGAAATGCGATTTTTCTTTTGGGGTACAGTCGTTTCGAGGGGGAGCACGTCGTGGTGCGCCAGCATTTTCTCCCGGGCCCACATGCAGAGGTGACCTTGTATCAATCGTTTTTGGAGCAAGCACAGAAGTCCTCGCATCTGGTGACCTTTAACGGAAAGTCCTTTGACTGGCCGCAGGTGCGGACGAGGCATACACTGGTGCGCGATCAAGTGCCTGCTTTGCCTACCTTTGGTCATTTTGACCTTTTGCACGGAGCGAGGAGACTGTGGAAGGCGGAGCTGGAATCGTGCCGATTGGGTATCATCGAGCAGGAAAAGCTGGATGTTTTTCGCGAGGATGATTTGCCCGGCTATTTGGCACCGGTGCGGTATTTCGACTTTTTGCACGCCCAAGACCCTGATGTTATCGAAGGCGTGCTGCGGCATAACGAGACGGACGTCCTGTCTCTGATCACGATGTACATTCATATGACGCGGCTATTGGTAGGGCAAGGGAGTGTAACGGTCTCTCTCGAGGAAAGCTACGAAATTGCCAGATGGTACGACGCACTTGGGGATCAGGATGCCGCTATGGCAGGCTATCGTCTCGTCGCAGACAGTGAGCATGCGTGGAGTAACCGGGCCAAGCTCGCTATCGGTCATCTGTATAAAAAGCAAAAGGATTGGCATCAAGCCCTAATCGTTTGGGAGTCGTGCATCCAGTCCACCGGATATGTCCCAGAAGAGGTATATATTGAGGCTGCCAAGCTGTACGAGCACCAGATGAAGGATTGGGAGAAGGCTTTGCACTATACGAAGCAAGCGTATGAGCAGTGGAAGAAGCGCGGGAGTCTGTTGCGAAACAGGTCCAAGGCCGACGCAGAGGAGTATCACAAGCGGATGGATCGGTTAGAAGCAAAGCTTCGCGGAAATGCAGCGGAAGAAGAGAGCCTGTTGTCCGGATTTTTGGATTGGGCGGATGAGCAAGAGTGATGAGGGAAGTGGTCCGAAGACCTGACGAATCAGAGGGGGAGTAGGATGAGAAGGATTGTCTACTTTCTGTTTGCGGTGTTGTTACTGGGCGTTGGCGGTTGCTCTGCGAATGACGACTGGGTTCACACCTTTACGGGGGAGAGCGACAATTGGAGCGTGGTCATGGAGATCAGGCCGACTGAGAGTGAACACACACATGTTGTTTATCCATTTTACTTGACGAAGAAAATGGAGAATGACGTCACGAAGCTCCATTTCGAGGCTCATCTAGTTAACGGTAATCCGAGCGGTAATTTCGACCACGAATCTATAAAAAAGCTCAATGATAAGCAACCGTTTCTGCTTTTTAGGGAGTACCCGAACCTTCTCTCGACTGATTTTCCTGCAAAAGATACGCCGAAAGAACAGCTCGAATATTACTTCTCTGAGTTGAAGATGGATATAAAATGGACAGATGATCGGGGAGAGCATCAAGAACAAATCCCCCTGAAACTGCAAAAAGCCCCCTGACGAAAAAGGGGGTTTTTACTGCGTTTTCCGAGCAAACGGTCTATAGTGTTCATTCACATCTACTAACGATTGCTTTTGCCAGGACATCTGGAGCCATCACGACTGCCGAATGATCTTGCCCTGCTAGCGTTTGATGTTTAGCCAGAGGCAGCAGTTCGGCGAGTGCTTTGGCTGCGTCATCGAAAAACGGCCCGCTGTTTTCCCCTGTCATGATGAATGTTGGGGCGTTCACTTTCCATCGATCGGTTGGGAGCTTGCTTGCGCTGCGCGAAGAAGTAGCATGTGCGAACCTTATACTTGTCGCCAAAAAAAGGTATCACCTATTCATTGTGAGTAAGAAAACCCGTGAGTAACGGAAGCAAAACAGTAGGGTTAGGCATGTGGTCTTGATCTGCAAGTTGACTGCACTGTGCATGAGGAATGGCTTGGCTCAATTGGCTTGCAACATCGTGCAAGGAGGCAGGGCTTTTTTCACCAACAATAATGAGAGTAGGGACACGAAGTTGATGGGCCTTTTCAAGAGGCGGGAGATCGCTGGCCAACGATATGTCGTAAGCAAGAGTAGGGGCAAGTGCCACCATGGTTTCCCACTGCGGGGATTGCTGCATATAGAAAATCACTTCTTTAGGAATACCGATCCCTTCCAAAAAGAGGCTTATCGCTTCACTATGGTTGCCAGTATCAAGCAAATTGTTCACGCGTTGCCCGAGCTCATTAAATTCTTTTTGGTCCACCTCGTTGCTTGAATAGGAAGCGTCGTACAGAACTAGCTTGCTCACTTTGTTGCCCAGCTTCATGGCAGCTTCAAGTGCCAGTATAGCACCCGAAGAATGACCGTATAGATAAGCCGAGCCTCCAGCTGTATCGATCATAGCTTCAATGTCTTCAATTTCACGTTCAAAAGCGTACGGCAGCGTGTTGCCACTGTCGCCTCGCCCGCGCCGATCATAATGATAGACGGTAAATTGTTCTGCAAATACGTGAGCATCATGCAAGACTGGTTCAAATGAACGAAAACAAGTTGCGCCTGTTATGAAGAGTAATGCAGGCCCGCTGCCATACACATCATAAGCTAACGTAGTGCCGTCTTTTGATTGGATCGTCTTCATTTTCTTCATTCCTTTCGTTAACGTTTTACAATGGCAATTTTATCTAATTTGACCGAAGTTCGTTTCTTTTGGATTGCTATCTCTAGTGCTTTATACAAAAGAAGTTTACAGATGTTGACAAAAACAAAACCAACATAATAATATAACCTTACGTAAAAATTAAGTTTTACGGAGGGCTGATTGATGGAAATTTCAAAGGGAGTAGAAATGCTTCATCTAGATTTTCATGGGAATATCATTCACCCCGTTCTTTTGTGGGATCGAGACATGGCTGTTTTAATTGACACCGGATTCCCAGGACAAATGGATGATTTACGCGTGGCAATGGAAAAGGTAGACGTATCGTTCGACAAGCTAAAAGCTGTGATTTTGACGCATCAGGATGTGGATCATATCGGCAGTCTTCCTGAGATTTTGCGGGAGTGCGGAGAGCATGTTCACGTTTATGCACATGAACTGGATAAACCGTATATTCAGGGGGAAATACCGCTTCTAAAAGACGGTCACCTTGAGAATCCTCCGAAAGGCAGAGTGGACTATACCGTGAGTGACGGTCAGGAACTGCCCTTTTGCGGTGGGATTCGCGTCATTCATACTCCTGGGCATACTCCCGGTCATATCAGCCTGTATGTAAAGCAAAGCAAGATCCTCATTGCCGGGGACTCGATGTACAGTGTAAACGGGTTTCTCGAAGGCATTCATGTCCCGACCACACCAGATATGAATGCAGCTAGACTCTCGGTGAAAAAGTATATAGACCTCGACATTGCATCTGTGGTTTGTTACCACGGGGGACTTAGCAATGGAAATGTGAAGGGTAGGATCGTAGAACTTAGTCAAGGGTTACGTTAACAGGCAGTTATCTAGATTCGAATGACAATCATCAAGCTTCGGCATTAGCGCGCCGATGCTTTTTTGCATGTAGTCAGGGGACAAATACACTGACTTCGGGTTTCAAGTAGTGCGAAAGGACGTTATTGACAGGACACTAAAAGGTGTCGTATTATCAAAGTGACACTATTTGGTGTCCAATTAAAGGTTTAGTCATTTGGAAAGTTTGGGACTTGAATAAGTTTCACTTGAAACCATTTTGAGGGGGAAACAAATGGGCCAAATTAACGGTGCAGAAACAATCGCGAAAGCAGAAACCAAGCCCCGAGGAAAAATGATTGCTTATTGGTCAGTTACATTACTACTCGCAGTAGCTGTTTTGTTAAGTGGTATTGGGCAACTGATGCAATTTGGAGGAAACATCGAGTTAGTGACGAATCTTGGTTACCCGCTATACATCTTGATCATTCTCGGGATTTGGAAAGTGCTTGGAGCCATTGCTCTCGTCATCCCAGGTTTTCCTCGGCTTAAAGAATGGGTTCACGCTGGTATCTTCTTTTTAATGACTGGTGCGGCTTTATCTCATGCGCTAGCGAACGATTATGGAGAGTACGGGTTTTATATGATCCTTCCGCTTTCTTATGCTGCGCTAAATATCGCCTCGTGGGCGCTACGTCCGATGAGCCGCAAACTTTAGGGAGGTTGCAGTAATTAACGGTTGTCCCCACCATACTACAGAAAATCAGATTTTGGAGGGAGTGTTGTGAGCGAAAACAACCAGTTGCGGGATGTGTTTGATGCGATTGCGGATCCAACCAGGCGTCGATTGATTCGCCTGTTAGCAGAGGCAGAGGAGATGCCGCTTCATGAATTAACGGCACAGTTTCAAATGGGGCGTACAGCGGTATCCAAGCATTTGACAATCCTTAAAGAGGCCGGACTGGTACTTGACCGAAAAGTAGGCAGAGAAACCCGATTTAGGCTAAACGCCGCTCCACTTAGAGAAATTCAAGATTGGTTGGCTTTCTATACGCAGTTCTGGAGTACGAATATGCTACGCCTGAACCAATTTTTAGAGGAGGAAGAAGAATGAGTTTAACATTATCCCTGGATTTTCAGTATAAGACATCGATGGAGAAGCTCTGGTCCGCTTTAACTGATGCAAACAAGCTTACCAAGTGGATGGTCAACATCCACACTGGACAGGCGATGGAAAATGATTTTAAGCCCGTCATCGGACACCACTTTCAGTTTCGCACTCAGCCGACCGAATATTGGGATGGAATTGTTGACGGCGAAGTGCTTATCGTGGAAGAACCACACAGGCTGTCCTATACTTGGTGCAGTGGAGGAGAGAAGCACACGGTCACCTGGACGTTGCAGGATTTAGAGAACGGAAAGGTTAACCTTCATCTCGAACAAACCGGAATCTCAAATGCTCAAGCACTGGGTGG